>DASTZC010000204.1 GCA_035764505.1 Candidatus Polarisedimenticolia bacterium | reverse complement strand
GATCGGAGTCTCCCGGAGTGAGCTCGATGTAGCGCTCCTGCGAGACGTAGGAGAGCGACTTGAGCTGCGCCTGGGTCCCCTCGCGGATTCTCCCCGCGTAGGCCCGATCGACCTGAAGACTCACGCGGATCTCGCGGTCGTTGAGGCTGGACGGAAAGGCAACCTCGCTCACCGTGCCCACCTGCACTCCGACCAGCTTGACCGGCGACCCTTCGGCCAGCCCCGAGACGTTCGGGAAAGAAGTCCAGTACTCGACCTTGCGGGCGAACAGCCGCGATTCTTTGCCTACCGCGAGAATCCCCAGCATCAGGATGAGGCCGGCCGTGAAGATCACCAGCCCCACGCTCGCCTCGCGCGACCTAAGCATCGCCGCCTTCCTGGAAATCGGCAAGAAAAGCTCTCAGCCGGGGGTCGCGGCTGGCGCGCGCCTCCGCCACGGTTCCGGTGAACACCATCTCTCCCTGGTACAGGAAGGCGATCCGGTCGGCCACGCGGAAGGCGCTGGCGATGTCGTGGGTCACCACCACGGAAGTCACCTCGAGGCTCGCCTGCAGGTTGCGGATCAGGTCGTTGATCGCCCGGGCTGTGATCGGGTCCAGTCCCGTGGTCGGCTCGTCGTAGAGGATGGCCGCCGGCTCCAGCGCGATGGCCCGCGCCAGCGCCACGCGCTTGCGCATCCCTCCCGACAGGTCGGAAGGCATGCGCCGCTCGACGGTCTCATCGAGCTCGACCAGCGCCAGCTTGCGGCGCACCCGCTCGGCGATGGCATCCTCCTCCAGCTCGGTGTGCTCGCGCAGCGCATAGGCGACGTTCTCATAGACGTCCATCGAGTCGAACAGGGCGCTTCCCTGGAACAGCATGCCCACCTTCTTGCGCACCGGCATCAGCTCCTCTTCCGACAGGTTCGAAAGATCGGTCCCGTCGACCACGACCCGCCCGCGATCGGGAACCATCAGGCCGATGGTATGGCGCAGGAGGACCGACTTGCCGCTGCCGCTCCCTCCCAAGATGACGATCGTCTCGCCGTGGGCCACCGACAGGGTGACGCCGCGCAGGACGACGTTCTCGCCGAACCGCTTGTGCAGATCCTCGTAGCGGATGAAGGCACTCTCCATCGCTAGAAGATCAGGAAGAGCTTGGTCAGGAAGAAATCCGAGATGAGCACCGCAATCGACGCCGACACCACCGTCTGCGTGGTGGCCCGCCCCACGCCGTCGGCGCCGCCCGACGTGCGCATCCCGTTGTAACAGGCGATCGTCGAGATGAACAGCCCGAAGAACACCGTCTTGCCGATGCCGCTGAAGATGTCGTTGACGTTCAGCGCCGTGCGCACGTGCTTGAGGTAGAAATCCGAGGTCTGCCCCAGCTCGGAGCAGGCAATCATCCATCCCCCCACGATGCCGACGAAATCCCCCAGGATCGTGAGGACCGGGAGCATGAAGGTGGTCGCCAGGACCTTCGGAAATACCAGCTTCTTGACCGGATCGGCCGCCAGCGCCCGGATCGCGTCGATCTGCTCGGTCACTTTCATCGTGCCGATCTCGGCGGTGATACCGGCGCCCACCCGGCCTCCAATCATCAGGGCCGAGAGTACCGGCCCGAGCTCGCGGACGATCGAAAGCGAGACGACGTCGCCGATAAGAAGCTTGCCGAAGGCGGCCCAGGAGGCCGCCGTCTGCAGCGCGAGGACCATTCCGGTGAACAAGGCCGTGGTCAGAACGATGGGAGCCGACCCGACACCCAGGTGGTGAATCTGCTCCACCAGGTTGCGCCATTCCCTGGGGCGGCGGAAGCCCTGGCGCACCGTGTCGCGGGCCAGCAAGCTGATTCCGCCGACATGTTCCAGCGCGTCATTCACGAAGCCGACCATCGGCACCTGCCAGAGGCTCTAGGTGGTTTCAGAACAATAAGTTAACGTCGTAGTGTAGCCAAGGGCAACACTCTCCGTCAAATCCGCCGTGGCGCCTTTCCCCATCCCCCGCCCCCCGGCGTGGCGATTCGGAGCCGCTCTCCCGGCCTCAGGGTCAGGCGGGACTTCGATTCCAGGGGAGCCAGCTTGCCGCCGCGCACCCTCCACGCCCCTCCCCTCGCTCCTTCCCCCCCACCCTGCCTCCCCGCGGGGCCGTGCCGATGTCGATCGGCGAACAGGGCCGCCTGGGTTTCGCCCAGGGCCTCGAATTCCCGCACCACGCCACTCCCGCCGCGGTGCAGTCCCTTTCCCCCGGAGCCGGGCCGCAGAGCATAGCGCGTCACACGGATCGGCAGCGCCTGCTCGAGCGCCTCGATGGGTGTGTTGAGGGAGTTGGTCATGCCGGTATGGACCCCGGAGAGTCCTGCCCGGAGCTTCGAGGCCCCCATGCCTCCTCCAACGGTCTCGTAGTAGGTGAAGCTCCCACCCCGGCGCGGGTCGACCCCCCCGAAGGTAAGGTTGGTCATCGTCCCGCTGCTCTGGGCGGGGATCCGTCCGGGCAGCGCGCGCGCCAGCGCTTTGAGGACCAAGTCCACCACGCGTTGCGAAGCTTCCACGTTGCCGCCCGCCACCGCCGCGGGGCGGCGGGCGGAAAGCACCGTCCCGGGCGGCAGACGCACCTCGATGGCGTCGAAACAGCCTTCGTTGAAAGGAATCTCCTCGCGGACGAGGCAGCGGAAGACGAAGTAGACCGCCGAACGTGTGATGGCCTCCACCGCATTGATGTTGCCGCGCACCTGGGGATCGGTGCCGCCGAAATCGACCTGGATGCTTCCGCGGTGCATGCGGACGCAAACCTTCAGCCGGATGGGATCGGCGGTCACGCCGTCCCCTTCCAGGACCTCTGTCGCCCGGTAGGATCCCTCGGGAATCTCGCGCAGGAAGCTGCGCACGATGCGGCCGGCGTGCCGGATGGTGTCGAAGGACCACGCGGCCAGCCGCGCACGACCCAGTCGCTGCTCCATCTCCTGCAGCAGGCGTCCGCCTTCCCGGTTCGCGGCGATCTGGGCCCGCAGATCGGCCTCCCTCTCGCGCGGCGTTCTCACGTTGGCCAGGAGCAGCCGGAGCAGGTCGGGATCCGGCTCGTCGTGCCGCACCAGCCGGACGGGAGGCAGGATGATGCCTTCCTCATAGATCTCCCGCGACCCGGGGGCCATGGACCCGGGGTGGGCGCCGCCGATGTCGCTGTGGTGCGCCCGGTTGGCCAGGTAATAGCGGGGACGCCGCGCCCGGGCGGGATAGGGCGCGACCAGCGTAATGTCGGGCAGGTGGGTGCCGCCCGAGTAGGGATCATTCACCGCTACCATTTCACCGGCGGCGGGAGGGACGGAGCGCAGCACCTGCCTCACCGCGGCCGGCATGGAGCCGAGGTGCACGGGCATGTGGTCGCCCACCGCCACCGCCCTGCCGCGCGCATCGAACAGCGCACAGGAGTAATCGCGGCGCTCCTTGATGTTCGGCGAGAAGGCCGAGCGCATCAGGACCGTCCCCATCCCCTCGACGATCGACCCGAAGAGACGGCGCGCCATCTCCCGCTCCACGGCCGGGGACCAGCGCGGGGAGCTCTTCATCTTCGGCCCCCGCGGGTGAGTACCAGCTCGCCGCCCGTGCTCCGCACCAGGTGAAAGCCTCTCGCCAGGTAGGTCGTCGCGCTGTACTCGGTGATCAGGACCGGTCCCTGCAGACGCTCTCCAGCGCGGAGCGCCTCCCGCGCGATTTCCCTGACCGCTCCCCGCTGAAAGGCTCGAGTCCCGCCGGAACGCCTCCGGACCGGGGTTCCCTCGATGCCGACCTGCCGGCCCTGCACGCGCACCCGCATCGTGACCAGCTCGACCCATTCGCCTGTCCGTGCATAGCCGAAGCGCCGGCGATGCTCGCGGTGGAAGCGTTCGACCGCATCGGATGCGGCGGGCACGGTGATCTCGTGCGACTGGCCGCGGTAACGGAAGTCGATCTCGCGGACGATCTCGATCGTGGCGTTCTGACCCTGCTCGCGACGCAGGGTCCGAACTCCCTCGCGCACCAAAGGGTCGCTCCAGCGGCGGATCTGATCGCGCGTGAAGCTGCGGCCGGCCGCCAGAAGGGTACGAGAGCCTTCCCAGGCAGCCGGCGAGGCGGCGAGCCCCAGTGCCGAAAGGGTTCCCGGATCGGCAGGCACGAGGATCCTGGTGATGCCCAGCCGCTCCGCCACGCCGCAGGCGAGCAATCCCCCCGCTCCCCCGAACACCAGCAGCTGAAAGGCGGCGGCGGATTGACCGCGCTCGGCGACCAGCGCCCGGATGGCGTTTTCGAGATGCGTTTCCACCAGTCCCACGATTCCTCGGGCGGTCTGATCCACCCCGAGGCGCAGGCTGCGCCCCAGTCTTCCCACGGCGCCGGCCGCGGCGTCGTGGTCCAACGGCATCGTCCCGCCGAGCAGGCCCGCCTTGGGCAGCCGTCCCAGCAGCAGCAGCGCGTCGGTGAGCGTCGGCTCGCGCCCGCCGCGGCCGTAGCAGGCCGGCCCCGGGTCCGCGCCGGCGCTTTCCGGTCCGACGCGCAGCCCGCCCCCCGCGTCACGCCGCGCGATCGATCCGCCCCCGGCCCCCAGGCTGCGGATGTCCAGGGTCGGCAGGAGAAGAGGACTCCCCGAAAGAGAAGTCCGCGGCACGCGCGGCACCTCTCCCAGGCAGAGGGCGACGTCGGTGGAAGTGCCTCCCATGTCGAGGGTGATCAGTCGGGGCGCGCGCAGACGTCCGGCGATCCGGGCGGCTGCCAGCGCCCCGCCCGCGGGACCCGAGAGCAGCGTCCGCACCGGCATCTCGCGGGCCCGCCCGGCGGTCATCCAGCCGCCGCTGCTCCCCATGATGCGCAGGCGCCTGCCGAGGCGGAGTTGCAGCGCTGCGAGGTAGCCTTCCACCGGCCTCGCCAGGACGGCATTCGCCACCGTGGTGCTGGTGCGCTCGAACTCGCGGAACTCGCCGGCCACACGGTGCGACAGCGACACGTGCCAGCCACGCCGGCGCAGCGCCGCTCCCACGCGCCGCTCGTGCGCCGGATTCGCGTAGGCGTGCAGCAGGCAGACGGCGACGGCATCGGGACGCGCGGCCTCCAGGCGCTTCAGCAGACGCCGCAAGGCGACGCGGCGCAGCGGCACGAGAGCTTCGCCGGAGGGGCCGATCCGTTCCTGCAGGCCCAGCCGCAGGCGCGACGGGATCCATTCCACCCTCTCGGGCGGATCGAGCGAGTAGAGACAGGGACGCGCCTGCCTCCCGAGAACCAGGACGTCCTCGAACCCGGCGGTCGTCACCAGCGCCGCCCTGCCGCCGCGGCGCTGCAGGAAGGCATTGGTCGCCACCGTGGTGCCGTGGACGATCGGCGCCGAGGAGCGCAGCAATCCCAATCGCCGCAGCCCTTCCAGGACCGCCCGGGACGGATCCTCGGGGGTGGAGCGCACCTTGAGCACGCGCAGGAGCCCGGAGGACCCCAGCGCGACCAGGTCGGTGAAAGTCCCCCCCGTGTCGATGCCGATACGGACGATTCTCTCCTCGGCCGGTTTCATTGATCTCCTCGCAGCGGGTTGCCTATACTGTGTCGCGTATTCGAAATCCCGTTACATTCGCCCGTCGATCCATCCCGGATGGCGTCGTTGCGTCTCGCTGGCGTACCGCTCGGGTACGCGGCACTCGACGCGCGTCGCAATCCGGGCGGCTCGGCGGCCTCGATGTTAACGTGATTTCGCAAACGCAACATGCGGGCACTCCCAACGCGCTCCTTCTCGGCGAAACCGATGAACCTGCTCCGGCTCACCGCCATCGTGCTGCTCACCACGATCCTCGGATCCTTCGGGATCCTCCTCTGCCTGATCGTGCCCAGCGGCGACGCGGTCCTCCCTCTGGCGCGCTTCTGGGCGCGCTGCATCCTGGCCCTCAGCCGCGTGCGCCTGGAGGTGAGCGGACGGGAGAAGATCCGGCCTCCCGGCCCCTACTTGTTCCTCTCCAACCACCAAAGCCAGTTCGACATCCTCGCGGTCGTCCTGGCGATCCCGGTGCAGTTCCGCATCCTGGCGAAGAAGGAGCTGTTCTACATCCCGATCTTCGGGTGGGTGCTCAAGCTGGCCGGCTTCGTCGGGATCGATCGGAGCAACCGGGAAAAGGCGATCGCCAGCCTCGACGCCGCTGCCGTGCGCCTGCGCCACGGCCGATCGCTGCTCATCTATGCCGAAGGGACCCGCTCGCACGACGGCACGCTGCTTCCTTTCAAGAAGGGAGGGTTCGTCCTGGCGCTGCAGGCGGGAGTGCCGGTGATTCCGATCGGGATCCGGGGCAGCCGCGAGGTCCTTCCCAAGGGAAGCCTGAAGATCCGTCCCGGCACGATCCAGATCTCTCTGGGCGACCCGATCGATCCGGCGCGCTATGCGCCGCAGGACAAGGAAGGGCTGATGGGAGAGGTGCGCAGGAGCATGGAAGGGCTGCTGGCGGCCGAGGCCTAGAAGAACTTGAACAGCAGGATCTCGAATTCCTGCTCCCCCTTCAGCCCGGGGATGTCGGATTGCACCGCGATCCCCCAGTCGAACTGGAACAGCGTGTTCCAGGGCCCCATGAAGTTCCCCGACAATCCCGCACCGGTGAACTTCTGGATCCCGGCGAGCTCGGGATCGCCCTCCGCCAGGTCCTCGTTGCGCACCCGGGCCCAGTCGACGGTCGCCCCGAAGCGCAGGACGTTGCCCAGGTTGAACTGGTAGGAGCCCGAGGCGAGCGTCCCCCGATCGAAGCGCACCCCGCTCCCCGAGAAGCCGCGGACCCGCGTCCCGAAGAAATCGAACTGATACTTGCTGAACCGGTCGAGGCGTTCGCCGGTCAGATAGTCGGCCTGCACGATCACCTTCTGGAAGTAAGGGAGCACGATCTGCTTGGAGATCGAACCCCGATAGCGCAGGAAGGTCTGATCGTCGGAATCGAACTCGGAGAAGAGGCTGCCCACGGCCGGGCTGGCCGGATCGCGGTCGCCCCAGGGCTCCCAGTCGGTGCGATGGACGCGCTCGACGCTCGCCTGCACCGTCCAGCCCCGGCGATCGAACTGCCCCTGGGCCCCTATGCCGAGCTCCCAGGTGTCGGAAGGCGCGACGAACGAGCCGGCCGCGTCCTCGGAGTGGCCGAACTGCTGGTAGTCGACCGTAGCCCGCGCCTTCACCTTGAAGAAATTCCCCAGGGGATATCCCAGGTTGGTGCTCAGGTGCTGGTCGCGGCTGCGGACCGCGACGTTCTCGATCTCCTCGTCACCGACGTAGTAACGGTCGGTGCCGCTGAAGGCGATGCCCAGGACGCTGGCCCCGGCGTCGACCTTGGTCTTGCCGATGCTGGGATTCTGCCAGGAGGCCTGCAGGATGGCTCCGGCGAAGAAGAAGTTGACCTGGTTCTTCGTGTGGCGGAAGTCGAAGCTGAAGTAATCCACGCCGAGCAGCGGGATGACCGGGTAGTCCAGGTTCTGCTCGCGGTACAGGCCCACCGCCCCCAGCAGCGTGCTGCGCGTCTGCGTCGTGCGCACCGTCCGCTCCCCGCCCTCGGAGCGATCGAGGTAGCGGAACCCCTCGTCGGTGTCGCGCATCATTTGATGCTCCGAGGCATAGGCCTCCTGGCGCTTCGCCTCGAAGTCGGGGGAGTTCAGGACGAAATCCTTGAACTTCACCTCACGCAGGACAATCAGGTTGACGCCCGCCAGGGCGTGCCGCTGCTGCCCGTCGATCGACTGCAGCACCCACAGCGGGCTCTCCCCGGTCCCGGGAGCGGGGCCGTAATGATCGCGCTCGTCGTTGCTGGTGACCGGCGGCTGCAGCCCCGTCTGCACCGAGGAGACCTGAATGCGGGCGAAGTTCTTGCGATCGATCCAGACGCGGCCGCGGTACAGGCGCTCCTGTCCCTCGCGGGGGATGAACTCCAGCAGGTAGCAGTCGTGCCCGTCGGCCTTGTCGGTGCCGAGGAGCCGGTATTCGTAGCTCTTGTCGAGGTGCAGGTCGAGAGGCAGCGTCACCACCTTCTCGGGCTGGATGAGCGGCAGGTCGGGCGGCTTCTTGCCGGTCCAGCGGACCCCGTTGAAATAAAAGTCCAGCTGCTCCCACTCCGCCCCGGTGGGGCGGTCCCAGAAGAAGCGGTTGCGGGTGGAGACGTCGATGCTGAAGTGGGCGGTGGCCACCGTGTAGTGATAGCTGATCGTCGCCTCGGCCATGATGCTCTGCAAGCGCCGATCCTGGTCCGCCTGGAATTCCTGGTACCGAGCGATGATCTCCTCGGCGGTCAGCTCGTGGGTCGTCTCGATCTGGGCCGATTCGGGCCCCTTGAGATAGCCGGGGGTGGCGAAGCGCTGGTAGCGCAGGATCAGCGGATTGGGGGATAGCGGCACCTCGGCCCGCGTGGTGCGCGTGGCCGCATCCGACTGCAGGGAAGCGACCTTGTTCTCGGTATTGGCCAGCAGGTCGTCCACCACCGCGCCCGTCACATCCGAGGTGTCGACGACGAGGTCGGCGGTGCCCGCGGCGCCTTGGGGCGAAAGGTAGACCAGAAGGACCTGGAACGTGGAGGCGTCGAAGAACCTCCAGGCCCGCAGCGGCAGCTCACCCCCACCCCCGTCCCGCGATTTGAGCTTCAATCCCGCCACCCCCTCCGGCGAAGGGGCCACGCTGGGTGGAAACAGACGCCGCATCAGAACCAGGAGATTGGCCTGCTCGGGACCCCCATCGGGGGCGGGAGGCAGA
>DASTZC010000203.1 GCA_035764505.1 Candidatus Polarisedimenticolia bacterium | reverse complement strand
AGCTTCAGCAGCTCCGCGGTCTGGGCCTCCCAGACCGCACGGCGCACTTCCCGTGAAACCTCCAGCCGTCGCGTGGCGTGGCGCCTCCTGCTTTCCTCCAGCTCGCGCAGCTCCGCCAGCCGGTCGACCATGACGTCGCGATAGCGGTGGACCGCGACGGGACAGGAGCGCTCGCTGCAGAACTGATCCAGCCGCGCGATCCCGGCGGAGAGCATCGCCTCGCGCGCTTTGCGCATCTCGTCCTCGGTCGACGGGTCGCGGGGCAGGCGCAGCCAGCGCACCAGCGGCTCCAGCGTGGCTCCCTGGCCGATGAGGGTCACCAGAATCGTGACCAGCACGGCCGCCTGGATGACCGGCCGGCCGGGAAATGGCTCCCCGGACGGCAGCGTCGCCGGAATGGCGAGGGCGGCGGCCAGGGAGATCGCGCCCCGCACGGCGCACCAGGCAGCGAGAAGCACTCCCTGCGGCGCAGGGTAGCCTCCTTCCCTTTTCCGCTGCTTGGGGAAGAGCCACAGGGGCAGGTAGGCGGCGGGCCAGATCCAGATGAGGCGCGCCAGGATCACCACGGCGCCGAGGGCCAGTCCCGTGCCCAGCAAGGGGATCTCCGCGGTATTCTCCACCAGCAGGCGCGGCGTCTCCACACCGACGAACAGGAACATCAGGCCGTTCAGCAGGAAGGTCAGGACGTCCCAGTCGGTGGTGAGATCGACCCGGCTCTCCGCCGGGATGAGATCGATGCGCCACGAGGCGACGAAGCCCGCCACCACCACCGCCAGGACGCCGGATGCCCCCGCCCATTCCGCCACCGCGAAGGCCAGGTAGGGCGCGAGCAGCGAAAAGGCGAACAGGACCGCCGTGCCGCGCACCCGCGAGTTGAGGACAATCGCCAGCAACCCCGCCAAAACGCCGCTGGCAATGCCCAGCGCCGCGATGCGCAGGAAATGCGTGGCAATCTCGCTGACTTCGAAGACCCCCGTGAAAATCACGATCAGGGCGAGCTGCACCCCCAGGAGTCCGGTGGCGTCGTTGACCAGGCTCTCCCCGCCGATGATCGCCGTGGCCCGGCGCGGGACCCGCAAGCGCTCGAGCACGCCGTGGACCGCCACCGTGTCGGTCGGCGAAACGATCGCGCCGATAAGGAAGCAGACCGCCCAGGGGAGATCGGGCACCAGCTGCCTGGCGGCGTAGCCGACGCAGAGAATCGTGAAGGCGACGAGGCCGATAGCCAGCGAGAGGATGGGGCGCATCCAGCGGCGGAAGTCGTGCCAGGAGGATCGCCAGGCTTCGGCGTAGAGGAGCGGGGGCAGGAAGACCGAGAGGATGATGTGGGGATCCACCGTCGGCAAGGCGAGGCCCGGCACCAGGCCCCAGGCGATGCCGGCAACCGCCAGCAGGACCGGCGCGGGCAGCCTGAGCTTCGGAGCCAGCAGCGAAGCTGCGCCGACCAGTCCGAGATAGGCGACCAGGCTGATGAGGGTCTGGTTTACCAAGCGCGCCCCGCTACGAGCCGGAACTGTTCCTGGCTTTGAGGCGGCGGATTATCTCACGTCCTCCGCGGCGGGACCTTCAGGGGGCCAGCGACCCTTTCGCGGTGAACAGGCCAAGGGTGCCGGTGCGCAGGTCGCCCCAGACGGGGTCGACCTCGGAGCCCGCGACGGCGAGCCCGATGCGGTCTCCCAGGGAGGCCGACGAGCCGACCGTCGAGGTGGCGCCCGAGACGCGCACGTTCGCCAGGAAGCTCACGCCGTCGCTGGTGTTGGTGTAGAAGGTATTCACATCGACGTTATCCGGATCCAGGCGCCGATCCAGCCATACCAGACTCACCAGGCCATCGGGATGGACGGCAATCTGCGGATGAAACTGGTCCGATCCCGCCGGACTCTCGTCGCTCACCTTCACCGGCTTGCTCCAGGATTTCCCCCCATTCTTCGACAGCGAGAGCCTCACATCGGCATTGGCGCAAGCGAAGTCCCCAAAGCTCGAGAGCGACTTGCAGCTTCCTTCTTTGAAATCGGTCCAGGCGAGGTAGAGCGTTCCGTCCGGTCCGACCGCGGCGCTCGGATTGCTGTTCGCCGCGATCCCCGCGAAGGGGCTGACCATGAAGAGAGGGTCTTCGTTCTTCAGCCGGAAGAAGCCCGGGCTGGGAAGATGCGAAGCGACCGAGTCCTCGCGGACCCAGGTGATGCCGCCGTCGTCGGATCGCGTGAAAAGGATGGACAGCTTTTTCGAGGAGGAGTGCAGGAAGCTCGACCAGAAGACGAAGACGCTGCCGTTCGGAGCCACCACGACGTTGGCCCCCACGGGAGTCTCCTTGTCGACCGGGACGGAGATGTCCTGCGGCGCCGACCAGGTCGCGCCGCCGTCCCGCGAGAAGGCGGCCTGCATCGATTCCGTGGTGCCGAAGCCGAAATTCGTATAGGCGACGTAGACCCGGCCGCGGAACGGACTGCCGGCCCAGTTGTCGACGGCGATGGAGGGGGTGTCTGCCCGGCCCGACACACCGTCGAAGATCATGGAGCTGGACGAGAAAGACTCCCCGCCGTCGGTGCTCTTGGCCACGAAGACTTCGCTGTCGAAGCGGCCGGGGGCGGAGATGCCTTTCAGGTAGGCGACGTAAAAGCTCCCCGATTCATCGCCGGCAATGGCGGGGAATCCGCAGGTGACGCTGGTCGCACCGGCAGGCAGCTCCAGCGGCACGGCGTCTCCCGTCTGCCATCCCGCCACCGTCCGGAAGGCGGTCCGGCATGCCGCGGCCGGAATGCTGCCGGCTGAATAGGTGTCGACGAAGGCTACCACCAGCTCCGACGAATCGACCGGATTGAACGCGATGCTCGGATTGGCTTGGCTCGTCCCCTCTCCTCCGACTTCCTGGTCGGCACCGAAGACGACGCTTTTCGGAGCCGCCCCGGCCATCGTCACGGCAGCGAGAAGAAGCACTCCGGCAAGGAGGGATAAGCGGACACTGTCTCGGGGCTCGGAGGTGAACATGACTGACTCCCGAATTGGAAGGATTGTCTCCAAGCTTTACGCCGATTCGGCGGGCCGTGTCAATGGAGCTCAAAGTGGCGGGGCTGCCTGATCGGCTGGAGCCGGAGCCTGCGAGGCGGGGGATTCGTGAGGTGCATTCCCGGGCCGGCCAGGGAACCGGCCCGGGACTGAGATCGGCGGGCTACTCGGCCCGCAGGGCGATCATCGGGTCGACGCGGGTGGCGCGGCGTGCCGGGAAGAACGACGCGGCGAAGGAGACCACGGCTACCAGCACGAACACCGCGGCGTAAGTGAGCGGATCGAAGGGGCTGACGCCGAACAGGACGTTCTGGACCCCGCTCCCCACGAGCCCGGCGAGGCCCAAGGTGAGCAGCAATCCGAGCACCAGCCCGGTCCCGGTCAGGATCGTCCCCTGCTGCAGGACCATGCGCAGGATGCGCCGGCTGTCCGCCCCCAGCGCCATGCGCACGCCGAGCTCCTGGGTGCGCTGGCTGACCGAGAAGGCCATCACGCCGTAGATTCCCACGCCGGCGATCACCATCGCCACCAGCCCGAAGATGTTGAACATGATGGCGACGATCCGGTTCTGGCTCACGAAGCCGTCCATCTGCTTCTTGGGGACGTCCACGAAGTAGAGAGGCAGGTTCGAGTCCACCTTGGACACTTCACGGCGAAGCGAGTTGGCTAGAGCGTCGGCGCGCATGCCGCCGCGCGGCCTGACGATGACGGTGGCGAACTGGCTGACGTTGGGCTCCGCCTGGACCGGGCCGGTGGGCTGTGCGAAGAACGGCACGTAGAAGCCCGACGCGTCGACATTGGGGATGTTGAACGGCGGCATCATCCGCACGTTGTTCACCACTCCGATAATCGTGCGCCACGGTCCGGCCTGGCCCTGGCCGTCCACGCCCCGGAACCGCCGCCCCAGCGGGGTGTCGTTGCCATAGTGCTTCTGCGCGAAGGCGGCGTTGACAATCGCCACCGGCTGCTTGCTGTCGAGGTCGTCTTCCTGGAAGCGGCGCCCGTCGAGCAGCTTCATCCCCAATGCGTCGAAATAGGCCGGGCTGACCTGCTCGAAATTGGCGTTCGGCCGATCCTTGGGGTCCTTGTATTCCTTCCCCTCGATCTCGATCGGCCCGTTGCCGGAGAAGACCATGCGGAACTTGTTGGTCAGCGCGACGCTGGCGAACTCGGAGCTGGAGCTCAGGTCCTGCACCAGGCGATCGAAGAATATCTTGCGCGCCTCCTGCGTCGGGTAGTCGCCGTCCATCAGCCCCATGCGCGCCGTCATGATGCTCTCGGTGTCGTAGCCGTAATCGATGGTCTGCTGCTTGACGATCGACTGCATCTGCAGCAGCGCGCCGATCAGGAGGATGCAGGTGACGATCACCTGCAGCACCACCAGGGAGCGCATGATGATTTTGGTGCCGCGCCCGGTGCTGCCGCGGCCTCCTTCCTTGAGCAGGCCCGCGACGCTGCCGCGCGAGGCCATCCAGGCGGGCGGCAGGCCCGAGATCACGGCGGACCCGAGCATGGCGACGACAACGGCCAGCAGGACGACGCCGTCGATGTCGAAGGTGATCCAGGACGGGGGCGGATTCTCCAGGCCGCGCACCGAGGCCGTCAGCAGATGGGTGCAGTAATAGGCCAATCCGACGCCCGCCGCCGCGCCGGCGAAGGTCAGCACCAGCGACTCGGTGAGCATCTGCAAGATGAGCCGGATGCGCGAAGCGCCGAGCGAGGAGCGGATCGCCAGCTCGCGCCCCCGCAGGGAGGCGCGGGCGAACTGCATGTTCATCACGTTGACGCAGCCGATCAGGAGCACGCCGACGCAGAAGGCCAGCATGGTCAGCAACGTGCCGCGCAGCGGCAGCGGCGTGTAGGTCTTGAGCAACGGCTCGACCAGTCCGGCGTTGAACCGCTTGTTGGTGTCGGCGTAGGCCTCGGCGAAGCGCTTGGCGAAGGTGGTAACCTCCGCGTTCGCCTGCTCCACAGTGGTCCCGTTCTTGAGCAGCGCCAGCACCGCCGGGCCGTTGGCGCGCGGATCGTTGCGCTGACGCGGCGGGAACTCGCTGTACAGCGGCACCCACAGCTCTTCGTTGACCGGGAAGGCGAAGCCCTGCGGCATGACGCCGACCACGGTGGCCGGCGTTCCATTGATTCGGACCGGCTTGCCGATGATGTCCCTGGTGCCACCGAACTCGCGCTGCCAGAGGCCGTAGCCGATGATGACGACCTTCTCCGCCCCCGGCTTGTTGTCGGCCGCTGTCAGGTCGCGGCCGAGGCTGGGGGATACTCCCAGGATCCGGAGGAAATCCTCGGTGATGTAGGCGCCGGTGAATCTCTTGGGGTGGCCGTCGATGGTGGCGTTGACCGTCGAGCCGTTGAGGTACCCCGCCATCATCTCGAAGGATTTCTGCTCGGGCCGCATCTCCTCGTAGTCCATGGCGGAGATCTGGCCGTTGAAGCCGAAGAAGTTCTTGCTGGTGGGATCGATGAGCTGGACGCTGACCAGGCGGGAAGCATTGGGGAACGAGAAGCCCCGCAGCATGACCCCGTTGACCACGCTGAAGGTGGTCGTGACGCCGCAAATCCCCAGGGCCAGCACGGTGACCGCCAGGGCGCAGAAGCCTTTTTCCCGGAGAAGAACTCGCAGCCCAACCTTCAGATCCTGGACGAAGTGACCCATGCCGGCTCCTCCATGACCGAATAGTACGATGGCGGAAGGCGGCAGGTTCCATGCGATACAACATTTACAAGAAATAGCCCGGGCGGGGGCACCGTTGGACGCGGCGGCGAAGAGCGGCCGCGCGTCAACGGCCGCCACTTGGACTTGGGGAAGCTGGTGTTCCCAACGCGGAGATCGAATGAGATTCTTGGCGGGGGAATCAGCGAGTACAACGCCTGGGGAACGCCATGCCCGATTCTGGACCCAGGCAGTGCACCCTTGGACGCGGCGCAAAAGCCTCTAACTTCCAGAAATCCGCGGTTTTGGACCCGGAAATGCCCGGGGCAGATCAAGTGCCGGCCGTTGACGCGCGGCCGCTCTTCGCCGCCGCGTCCAACGGTGCCCCTGCCCGGGCTCAAGCCCATCTGGAAGTTAGAGGCTTTTCCAGAGCGACATGCTTCCCCAAGATCAAGTGCCGGCCGTTGACGCGCGGCCGCTCCTCGCCGTCGCGTCCAACGGTGCCCCTGCCCAGGCTCAAGCCCAAGGTAGTGTTTGACCGGGGCGCGGGTCATGAAACAGAATCTTCGCGAAGATTCTCGAGCCAGCCGCCGTCCTGGTGCTTTCGGGCTGCGAGCGGCGTCTCGACGGAGGCCGACGAGCATGTCCCACACCCCCTTTGAAGGCGGACGCAAGCTGGAGGAGGCATTCTTCAAAGAAGAGAACGATCGCGCCGTCGCCCGCTTGCGCAAGCTGGCCGAGATGGAAGGGAATCGGAAGGCCCTCACCGGCGTTTCCGGCATCACCGACGAGGCGGTCCTCGACAAGCTGCTCGAGCTGAAGGTGACCCCGAGCATCCTCGCCTCGATGGCGGCCGTTCCTCTGGTCGAGGTCGCGTGGGCCGACGGCCACGTGGATGAAAAAGAGCGGGAAGCGGTTCTAGCCGCCGCCCGCTCGGTCGAGTTCGGCAAGGACAAGGTCGACTTTCCCTTGCTGGAGTCGTGGCTCGAGAAGCGCCCCTCGCCCCAGCTCCTGCAGGCCTGGACTCACTACGTCCAGGGGCTGGCGGCGGCCATGGATCCGCGCGAGCTGAACCAGCTCAAGCACAACCTGCTGGATCGCGCGCGCCGGATCGCCGAGGCGGCCGGCGGGCTGCTCGGTTTCGGCAAGATCTCTTCTTCAGAGCAGGCGATGCTCGAACGCATGGATCAAGCCTTCAACAAGCCCTCTTGAGGCCTGCCTCCCGGCCCCAAGCCTGATCAAGTGCCGGCCGTTGACGCGCGGCCGCCTTTTGCCG
>DASTZC010000202.1 GCA_035764505.1 Candidatus Polarisedimenticolia bacterium | reverse complement strand
CCGCATCACCCCCAGCCAGCATGGTCGCACAGATTAGAGGCGGCAAAGGGGGGAAATCCTTCGGCCATCGTCCAGCCCTCCGAAGGAAAGCGAGCCGAATGAGCCTCCAATCCGTCAGAGCCCGGCATATCTCCCGGCGTCCCCGACAAGGCGCTCGGGCTCGCCGCGCAGGCGCGATCCATCAAAAGGAGAACCCCATGGACCTTTCAGCAGACAAAAACGCCCTTTCCCACGCCCTACGACTCCGGGGAGCGCTTCTCGGATGTGCTCTACTGTCCATCGCCTGGGGAGCAGCCCGGGGCGCCACCAAGCCTCCCGATTGCGGTAAAGGGGATTTCACGCAGGATTTCCGCACCGCAGATTGCACCTTCGTGAACACCGGGCGGATGCCCTTCTTCGTCCTCGAGCCGGGATACTGGCTGGAGCTGGATGGGGACGAGAAGGATGGGTTTCATCAGGTGACGATCACGGTCCTGGGCGACACCGAGGTCGTGAACGGAGTGACCACCCGGGTCGTCGAGGAAAGGGAGCGGGTCGATGGGGAGCTCGAAGAGGTGTCACGGAACTTTTTTGCCCTCTGCCAGGAGACTGGCAGCTTCTTCTATTTCGGGGAGAGCGTCGACCTGTACGAGAACGGCGAGGTGGTGGGCCACGAGGGGGAGTGGAGGGCAGGAACGGCCGGTGCCAAGCCTGGGATCGTCATGCCGGGAGCCTTCCTTCTCGGCTCCCGCTATTACCAGGAGCTCGCCCCCTCGGTGGCCCAGGATCGCGCCTGCAACGCGGCGATGGGCCTCAGTCTCGCAACGCCGGCCGGGAGTTTTTCAGGATGCGTCGAGGTGGTCGAGACCAGCCCGCTCGAATCCGGCAAGAGCGTGAAGTTCTACTGCCCGGGGATCGGGGTGGTCCAGGACGATACCCTGAAGCTGACGGATTGGAGCGAGAACCCGAATTGAGGAAACAGTACAGCGATGGTACGGAATGTGACTGCGGTCACCGAACGAGGCGCCGGGGGATTGATACGGTGCCGTCAACGGCGGTTCCCTCCTCCTCCGGCTGATGCGAGGGATGACCCCGCTCCCCGGCCTCGGAGACGCGTCGAGAGTCGAGCTGAGGCGTAACCCAGGGCGGGGGGCGGACCGCCGGATTCACAGAACCACTCCCGCGAGTGACGACCAGCTGCGCGTAGGGAGAGGGGATTGGGGGAAGCCCTCGGGCTTCCCCCAATTTTTTGGCTCAGTTTTCCGGGTCAGCTCCCGTGGGGACGGTGGACCCTATCCAGCGCCTGCCGGTTCAGGATCTCAATCCGCTTCCGGCCCAGCTTGAGGATTCCTGATTCGGCGAAGGCTTCCAGCGTCCGGCTGATCACCTCGCGTGTCGTCCCCAGCTCGTCGGCCAGCATCTGATGCGTAACGGCAATCGGCTCCGGGTGACGCAGCAGCCGCGAGGCGAGACGCTGGTCCAGCCGCCGGAAGGCCACGTCGTCGATCAGCGCCATCAGATGCGACATACGCTCGGAGAGATAGCGGAAGACGAAAACCCGGAACGCGGGGGATTTCAAAATGCCGTCCAGGAAAAGGCTGCGCGGCAGGCCATAAAGCGTCAGGTCGGTCTCGGCGGCGCCGCGCGCCGGGTAGGGAGTCTCTCCGAGCAGCGCCACGACGGTGATGACGCAGCTCTCGCCCGGATTGAGACGGTAGAGGAGGATTTCATGGCCGTCCGGGCCGCTCTTGGTGGCACGGATGATTCCCTCCACCAGAAGCGGGTAATGGGTGCAGGGAGAGCCCTCGCTGAAAAGCTGCTTCCCCGCGGGGGCCGACATGAGCTTCGCCTCCTGCTCGACCCTTTGGACCAGATCCGGCGGCAGCCCCTCCAGGACCGGATAGGTGCGGAACAGCTTGTCCCTCTCTGATTTGTTCATCCCTCCCTCCTTCCGAACGCGGCCCTCGGCGGCGTCTCGCGGTCTCGTCAAGGAACGGTCGCCGTGACCGGTAACCAGGATCGCCGCCTGTTCCCGCGCCGGAGCGGGTGGGCCCATTCCCTCAAAATGACCGTCGGCGGTGTTTTTGATGGGGCACCAGCATAGACGATCCGATGCGGCCATTGAAAGTGAAAAAGCCACGGAACTCATACAAAACAAAAAGGCCCCCGGCCGGATGACCGGGGGCCTTCCGATCTTGCTTTCCTGCTTTGCTAGCGGCAGGTCTTCCTGCCGGACGGTCCCTTGCAGTTGTTGGAGCAGCAATCGGCGTTGGTGTTGCAGGAGTCGCCGGGCTGGCCGAGGGTGCAGCCGCCGCCACCGCCGCTGCCGAGGAACGAAGACACCGAGTTCCAATAGAAGAACAGGGCGCCGTCGACCGTGGCGTTGTTCTGCGCGTCACACGGATCGTTGACGTTGGTGCCGCAGGAGCCGGAGAGCTGGCCGACCACTTGTCCGGAGCCGTTCAACACGGGGGAGCCGCTGCTGCCGCCGTCGGTGGCGCCGGTGATGTCGCGGCTGTAGATGCGCTCGCCGCGCGGCCAGCCGGTGCAGGTCGGCGCGCTGGTGCTCACGTTGTGCTGCGAGTAGGCCTGCGGGCCGAAGTTCGGGTTGCTGATCCGGTAGAGCGCCAGGTTGTTGGTGTTGGCCGCGTTCGTGGTGTGGTCATTGGCCAGGGCCGGTGTGCCGGAAGGCGGCAGGGTGCTGAGCTGAAGCAGGGTGAAGTCGCCGCCTGTGCCGGTGGCCGCAACGGAAGCGCCGGTGGTGTGGTAGGGCCAGCCGTTGTTGGACGGGCAGGAGCCGCCGCAGCTGCTCTTGCGGAAGCGCCAGTAGAACTCGACGTTCTGCGCGTCGCGGGTGCGGTTCAGGCAGTGGTTCGCCGTCAGGAAGTAATTGGTGCTGGAGTTGTTGTCCTGGTCCGCCATCAGGCCGCCGGAGCAGGTGTAGATGAAAGCGCCGGCGATCCATTCCATCTTGGCAATGGCATCCTCGGGCACGGGGGAGCTGAGGTAGCAGGCCGCGTCCTCGACGCAGCTCGGGTTGCCGCAGTTCAGAGCGACCTCGGGACTCGGGGTGGGGGCCGGACGGCCGCCGACATGCCCGACTTCGGTGATGGCAAAGGTCAACTGTCGCATCTCGTTGGCGGTCGCGGGGCCGAACTGCCTGAGAACGAGGATCCCCTCGGGGCTGGCGACCGAGGCGGTCCAGAAATCGCCATCACGATTGGGGCCGTTGCGCTGGTAGGGGCCATAGGCCTCGCCGCTCTTGCTGTAGAAGTAGAGGTCCGCGCTGGGAGGAAGATCGAAATCGCTGATATGAACGCGAATGGCCTGCGCCCCCGGGGAGACGATGGAGCGTGCCCAGATGAAGCCGCCGTCGTCGGTTGCCTGAAGAACGCCGCCGGCCATCGGCCGCTCGGCCTTCGAAATCCCCGCTGCATCGAGATCCGAGACGACGACGCGCGGAGAGACCGCCTTCACCAAGCCAATCTTCAGCGGGATTTCCTTGCCGGAGAAGCTGGCGCGATCCTGGTCGGAGATGCTGATCCGGATGGGATTGTCGCCGGCGCGGCCGGGGGTCTCGCTGCTCAGCCAACTCTGGAGCTGCTGCATTCTTGCCTGCATCTCTTCGATGGTGAGAGCATCGCGGTCACCCTTGCCGGGTGAAGAGGGCGGCGCGGCAAACGCGCCGACCGCCAGGACCGCAGCCAGGCCGAAGACGAGAGCCGTGGCCGCCAGACGGAACGGGAGCGGATTACGGGACATGTGGAGGTCCCCCTTTCTGGGAAAAAGGTTGAGGAAGGAGAGAGTTGCGTGCGGGAGAGAAGCGGTACATCCGGTCCTTGCGGGCGCAAGGACCGGATGACAATTGCCTGTTTTGTCTCTCTTGCGGCCGGGGTGGCTCAGGAACCAAACCCCACTGACCCGCGGGCTATCGCGACCCGAGCGGGTCGTTCGTGGCCGGTGAGAGGGACCCGGCCGTCAGCGTGTACGAGCCGAGAGTGATGCTCGAATTGGAACGAGCTTATAGCGTCGGGAATCTACGCCTACTCTCAGGACGCTGCAATAAGAATCTTTCGCTCCCCGATCAGTCATTCCAACCGAAGCGGCGCTGGATCGACTCGAGCCAGCCCCATGTTGCCGGGTGCACCGTGTCGCCCCCTTCCTTCTCGAAGAAGAACTTCCGGCGCTCGATCTTGTCCGGGGCAACCTGATTCATGCTCGCGGCGTCGTAAAGCCTGCCATTGATCATGGTGTAGGCGACATTCTCCGAAAGCCGGATGTCGTCCAGGGGATTGCCGTCCACCACGACGAGATCAGCCAGCTTTCCCGGCTCGAGGGAGCCGATGTCATGGTCCATCCCCAGGTAGTGCGCTCCGTCCCAGGTGGCTGACCGGTACGCTTCCCATGGCGTGAAGCCTCCCTGGACCATCATCCACATCTCCCAGTGCGCCGCCAGCCCTTCGCGCTGGCCATGAGCGCCGAGCTGCACGGAGACCCCCAGGTCCCGCAGATGCTTGGCGGAGCGCGCCACGTAGAAATGGTTGTAGTGCTCGTCGGGGGCCTTCGTCCGTCGGATGGAGCGCGGCTCGACCTCGAAATGGGGGACGAAGCTCATCAGCCTCTTGTCCTCCCAGACATTCGTCCGGTCGTACCAGTAAGTCTCGCCCGACAGCCCGCCGTAAGCCACGCCCAGGGTCGGCGTGTAGCCCACCTTCGTCTGCGACCAGAGCTGCAGCACGTCGTCGTACAGGGTGGCGATCGGCACGGCATGCTCGATGCCGGTGTGGCCGTCGACCACCATCGTCATGTTGTGCTCGAACTTGGAGCCACCCTCCGGGACCACCATCATCTCCAGCTTGCGCGCCGCCGCGAGCACCTGCTGGCGTTGATCGCGGCGCGGCTGGTTGTAGCTCTTCACCGAGATCGCCCCGACGTCCTTGAGGCGCCGGATATAGAACTCGGCGTCATCCTGGCTGTCGATCTCGGCGTGATAGCCGGGGCCGTCGGCACCGTAGAGAATCGTGCCGGTGGAGTAGATGCGCGGGCCGACGATCGCTCCGGTGCGCTGCAGCTCGGAGGCCGCGAAGATCGAGCTGGTGTCGTTGGACGGATCGTGGATTGTGGTGACACCGAAGGAGGCGTTGCTGTACTGCATCCAGTTCTGCTGCGGGGTGATCTCGTTGATCGACATCGCCCCATGCGCATGCACGTCGATCAGCCCCGGCAGGATCGTCTTGCCCGACACATCCACCCGCACGGCCCCGGCCGGCACGGCGACGCGCGACGACTCGCCGATCGCCTCGATGCGGTTCCCCTTGATCAGGATCGTCCCGTCCTCGATGACCTCCTCGGTGGCGCCGGCGTCGCGCATCGTGACGATGCGGCCGCCGGTCAGCGCGATGCGTCCCTGCGGGCGGTCGGAGGCGACCTGGAAGCGCAGGTCCAGCCCTTCCTCCACCGGCTCCGGAAGCTTCTCGGGCGCTCCTTCCAGGAAGGAGAAGGCGTCCTTCAGCTCGCGCGTGTACAGCGTCGGTCCGTGTGACCAGTGCAGCTTGGCGCTGTCGGCCGACCAGTGCAGGAACTCGCCGGAGCGCTTGGAGACCTGCTGCACCGGGATCGACTTCGATTTCGAGCCGATGTCCACGCGCTTGCCCGTCAGCGTGAAGGGGGCGACGTAGGCGTTGAACTGCTCGGTGAAGGCGACCCAGCGCCCGTCGGGCGACAGCGCGAACTCGGTGGCCTGAGCTCCTCTCAGGTGGACGCGCTCGTCGTGTCCTTCCAGGTCGACGCTCTTGAGGACCAGCTCCGTCTCATCCAGCTCGTCGGAGAAGAAGACCCGGTCGCCGGTGGCGCCGAACTGCGCATTGAACCCTGACTTGCTGAGCCGCTTCGGAGTGCCGCCATCGGCCGGCACGAGATAGATGCCGGGGTCCATCGAGTAGAAGCCGGAGGTCATGAAGCCGTCGGTGAACTTGCGGAAGACGATCTGCTTCCCGTCGGGGGAGAAGCGCGGCTCCAGGTAGTGTCCCGGCTCCGGCGTCACCACCTTGCCCGCCCCGCCTTCGGCGGAGGTGACGCGCACCCGGCCCAAAGCGTCATCGTCCCACGTGACGTAGGCGATCTTCCTGCCGTCGCGCGACCAGGAAGGATAGAACTCGAAAGCCTGCTCCTGGCGGTTCAGCCGCCGCTGCTCGCCGCTCTTGAGATCGCGGAGGTAAAGGTGGCCGAGCGCCTGGAAGACGACGCGCCGGCCGTCGGGGGACATCTGGGCCCAGCGGATCATGCGTACCGGGAACCGATCGGGGGAGACCTCCACCGGAAAGCGCAGCGCTTTCTGCACTTGCTTGGTGGCGTGCAGATGGACCGGGATCCCGGCGACCTGCTTCGTCCGGATGTCGATGCGATGGATCTTGCCGGCCGACCAGAAGACGATCGACTTGCCGTCGGGTGTCCAGGAGAAGGCGGGGGTGTTTCCCATGCTGCCGTTGGCCTCCTGCAGGTCGCGATCGAGATGCTCGTAGATCGGCCATTCCTTCCCCGAGACCAGGTCCTTCAGGTAGAGCGCGCTGGTGAAGGCCGGAGTGCGCTTCACGAAAGCGAGGAGCTTGCCGTCGGGGGAAGGGGTGGGGCGGATGGCGCCGCCCGGGTCGTCCACCAGGACATCGACCTCGCCGGTGGTCCGGTCCAGACGCTTGATGGCGAAGATCTGGCCCGTCGAGTCCTTGTTGTACTGCCAGACGCGTCCGGCCGTAATGTCCTGACTGTAATAGATGTAGCGCCCGTCGGGGGAGAGGCTGGGCTCGGCGATGTTCTTCTGGTCCTTGTTCCCGTTGGGACGCTCCACCAGCTGCAGCCCTTCGCCGCCGCCGGCGTGGAACAGCCAGATCTCGCCGGCCGGGATGCTGCGCGTGGAGGTGAAGCCTTTCTTCGCGACGATATAGGCGCCGTCGCGGCTCCAGTACGGGTTGTGGACCAGGTTCGTCTTCTCCTCCGTGACGGCCTTCGGGTCGGAGCCGTCGGCCTTCATGACCCAGAGGTTGTCGCCGCCCGCGCGATCGCTGATGAACGCGATGCGCTTGCCGTCGGGGCTGTAGCGGGGCTGGTGGTCCCAGGCGATGCTCTGGGTCAGCGCCTTCGCCTCACCGCCGGCGATCGGGACGGTGTAAAGGTCGCCCAGGGCGTCGAAGACGATCGTCTTGCCATCGGGGCTCACGTCGACGTTGGTCCAGGTGGTCTCCTCGGTGTCGATGGAGATCGAGGACCATTCCCCGCCCGGAGCATTCACGTCCCACTTCTTCTCCTCTTTCTTGTCCTTGTCGTCTTTCTTCGCGTCCTTCGCGTCCTGCGTCGCTCCGGACTTGGGCGCTTGAGCGCCGGGGACGGCCCGGGGAGCGGAGAAGGAGGTTGCCAGTAGGAGCAGGCAGATTGAGGGCATCGACCAACGGATGAATCGAGGTCTCATGGGACGGGTCTCCTGCGGCGGGCGGCCGCGACGGCGGGAACGATGCTTCTGCAAACATGAACTCCGGTTTCTACGTGGAACGCCCGGTCAAGGTTGCGCTTCTTCCATCGCTCCCCCGGGGCAATGCGAGTCCTGCCCGGAGGGCTCGCCGGGCGAGCCAGCGATGACCCAGCTGCCGCAGGCAGCCAGGCGGAAGCTTCGGAGGTTCAGTGCGAGTGGTCCGGGCTCCAGTTCAGGACCACCCTCAGCGAAGAAGGGACCTCGTCCTGCGATTCCCGCAGCGCCAGCCAGCGGGTGTGCGCCGGGTCAGGGACCGCCACGGCGATCCGGCTGGAGAAGGTCAGCAACGCCTTCGGGGTGCCGGGCGCCAGCGTTCCGGCAGTCTCCTGGATGGAGACCGACATAGCCTGGTGGCCGCCCGCCTTCGGCTCGATGTACCAGATCTCCTTGCCGTCCTGCTTCCAATGGGCTTCCGCTCCCGCCTGCGGCGAGATCAGCCACTTGCGGTCCAGCTTCGGGAACGGCTGGACGAAGATCTGCGGCCGACCCGATTCCTCCGAGGTGTAGGCCAGATAGCGGCCGTCGGATGACAGGGCCGGCTCCCGCACGGCGAAGTTCTCCGTCAGGATGGCTCGCGCCTTCTTCTCCTGGAAGTCATATACCCAGATTTCATAGCGCGAGGCCCCGGTCTGCGGGCCGTAGACGAACAGCAGATATCGCCCGTCCTCCGACCAGCCCGAAAGCTGAGTGTCGTGCAGCGTTGCCTTGAACACCGGTTCTCGCGGGCTGGTCGCCTCCACCGGCTGCATATAGATGTCCTCGCTGCCGGTGTCGCGGTTGACGAAGGCGACCCGCGTCCCGTCCGGGGCCCACATCGGATCGTACGAGTCGTTGACTCCGTGGGTCAGCGGCACCAGGGTGCCCCGATCCAGATCGCCGATCCAGATTTGCGATTGCAGGCTGCCTTCCCAGCGGGTGAGGGCATAGCGTTTCCCGTCGCGTGACAGGACGGGGCTGGCGTAGCGGCTCTCGGGCGCCGGAATGGGGGTTTCGTGGCCCTGGAGGTCGAGCCAGATGGGGGTCGAAGGCATGGAAGCAAGGCCGGTGTTGTAGGCGATGTCCCCGGCCAGCGAGACCGACACAGGCACCAGGCCCATGTTGGCGTCATACATCTCTGCCGTGTCGATGGGAATCGCCCGCTTGCCGGCCTCGGCCGTGAACGTGGTCAGGTCGAATGGCACCGCCGTGAGATGCTCGCTCCGGCGCAGCAGCAGGTAGCCGGAGGGAAGCACGACGGCGGAGGAGGCATCCGACAGGACGCGGCGGATCGGCCCTCCCTTGAGCGAGGCGAGGTAGATTCCTCCGGCGGTGCGCAGCGCTTCGGCGTTGTTGCTCCAGATCAGGAAGAGGAAGTGCTCTCCGTCGGGCAGCGCGACCGGGAAGCGGTGCGAGCCGTCCGGCAGCTGCGGATCGACGTGCGTCACCTCCACCGCCTCACCGCCGTTGGCGGAGACCCGGAAGATGCCGCTGTTGGGAGAAGGGGCGAACAGAATCGTTCCGTCTTTCAGCCATGCCCCGCCACGCGGCCCCTGCTTCAGGTCGGCGCGCTCGTAGAGATTGGTCGACAGGCGCGACTCCAGATCCATGCGGCGCAGGAAGCCTTCCTGGAAGTAAGCAATCGAGCTGGAATCGGGAGACCAGAAAGGGAACTGGGCCCCGGCCGTATTCGCAAGCGGCTCTGACGCGAAGCTTCCCAGGGAGCGCATCCAGAGCTGCCCGCGCAGCTGCTCCCCCGAGAAAGGATCGAGCGCCGCCGAGTCGGAGGTGCCATAGACGATCCGGCGGCCGTCCGGCGAGACTACCGGCGGTGTGTAAGCCGACACCCTCTGTCCTGACGGGAGTCCGATCTCGAGGGAGATGGTCCGCTGGGCGTACGCCGGCGGTCGCGCCCCACTGACGGGCAGCCATCGGAGGAGCAGGAGCAGCAGCGCTGCCCCGGCCACGACCCAGGCAGCAATCTCCCGCCAGTGCCGCGCAGCGGGGACGGGCGCTGCCGGCGCCGCCGCGGCCGAAGTGAACGTCTCGGAGGATTCGAGATCCAGCAGGCTATCTCCGGCCGAGCGCAGCCGACGTCGCGGGTCCTTCGCAAGGCAGCGCTCCAGAAGCCTGCGGGTCGCTACAGGCGTCTCGGCCGGCAAGAGCGTCCAGTCGGGGGAGTTCTTCAAGACGCTGGCAAGGATGTCGGAGATCGTCTCCCCTTCGAACAGACGCCGGCCGGAAAGCATCTCGAAGAGGATCACGCCGAAAGCCCACAGGTCGGCGCGCCGGTCGGCCGGCTTGCCGCGCGCCTGCTCGGGGCTCATGTAGGCCGCCGTCCCCAGGATCATTCCCTGCCGCGTCATGCCCGCCGTCATGGTGGGGGAGTTCATGGTTTCCTGCGCGGCCATTTCCGCGGAATCACCCAGATAGGCGCGTGCGAGACCGAAGTCGAGGATTTTCACGCGGCCGTCGGGAGTGATCTTGATGTTGGCCGGCTTCAGGTCCCGGTGGACGATT
The DNA here is from genome assembly GCA_035764505.1 of Candidatus Polarisedimenticolia bacterium. Taxonomy (NCBI): domain Bacteria; kingdom Pseudomonadati; phylum Acidobacteriota; class Candidatus Polarisedimenticolia; species Candidatus Polarisedimenticolia bacterium. Next base: position 1,471 of record DASTZC010000202.1, on the reverse strand, counting down.
CCCTTCTCGTGCGCCGCCTCCAGCCCCTCGGCGATTTGCCTGGCAATCTCGAGAGCCTCGTCGACCGGGGTCGCTCCCTGGGCGATGCGTTGCGATAGATCGTCCCCCTCGACCAGCTCCATGACCAGGTATCGGCGCGAGCCGGCCTCCTCGAAGCCGAACAATGAGGCGATGTTGGGATGCTGCAACGCGGCGAGAGCCCGGGCCTCACGCTCGAAGCGCGCCACCCGGTCGGGCTCGTTGGCGAAGATCTCGGGAATGATCTTGAGGGCTACCTCGCGTCCCAGGCGCGGGTCGCGCGCGCGGTACACCTCGCCCATGCCGCCGGCGCCGAGCGGACCGACGATCTCATAGTTCCCGAGCTTAGCTCCTGGCGAGAGAGGCATGGTCGCCGGATTATAGCCGAGCCATGGAAAAGGGTGCGCCGCGCGGGTACCGGGCAAGCACGAAAGGTCACGGCCGATCCGCTCCGCAGACACTGAAAATCTGATACGCTCACCCGAACATGCCACTTCAGCCGGGAAGCCGCATCGGCCAATACGAGATCGTCGCGCCTCTGGGCGCCGGGGGAATGGGCGAGGTCTATCGCGCCACCGACTCGCGCCTGAAGCGCTCCGTCGCCATCAAGATCCTTCCCGACGAGGTGGCGCGCGATCCCGAGCGTCTCGCCCGCTTCGAGCGCGAGGCGCAGGTCCTGGCTTCGTTGAATCATCCCAACATCGGCGCCATCTACGGCGTCGAGGAGTCGGGCGGCACGCGCTGTCTCGTCCTGGAGCTGGTCGAAGGCGAGACGCTCGCGAGCCGGATCGATCAGGGGGCGCTCGACGTCCCGGAAGCGGCTCGTCTGGCCCTGCAGATTGCCGAAGGGCTGGAAGCGGCGCACGACAAGGGAATCATCCACCGCGACCTGAAGCCGGCCAACGTCATGATCGCGGCCGATGGCAGCGCCAAGGTCCTCGACTTCGGCCTGGCCAAGGCGCTGGAGGAGGAATCGGCGGGCGGCGGGAGTGCCTCGCTGTCGCCGACGATGACCGCGGCCGCGACGCGCCTGGGGATCATCCTGGGCACCGCCGGCTACATGAGCCCCGAGCAGGCGCGCGGCAAGGCGGTGGACCGCCGCGCCGACATCTGGGCCTTCGGCGTCATCCTGTTCGAGATGCTCACCGGCAAGCGGCTGTTCACCGGCGAGACGGTCTCCGACACGCTGGCCGGAGTCCTGCGCGCCGAGCTGGATTGGAAGCTGCTGCCGTCCGACACTCCGGGGCCGCTCCGGCGGCTGCTGCGCCGCTGCCTCGACCGCGACGTGAAGCAGCGGCTGCGCGACATCGGCGAGGCGCGCATCGTCCTGGCCGACTGGCTCGCGGGCAAGGCGCCCGAAGAGGCGCCGGCCGCGTCGCCCGCGCCCGGCCGGCGCTGGAGCCTCGCCTGGAGCGCGGCGAGTGCCCTGATACTGGCGGCCGGAGCAGCGGTG
>DASTZC010000201.1 GCA_035764505.1 Candidatus Polarisedimenticolia bacterium | reverse complement strand
ATTCCGGAGGGCCGTAGGGGGCGGACTAGGCGGGCAGGAAAGTTCTGGAAGAGCGGGCAAGCTCGCGCAGCAGCGGCACCGGCTTGAAGCGGGGATCGGCGGCGGCGGCGAGCCGGTCCATCCGGCGCACCACCTCATTCAGCCCCAGCGAGTCGGCGTAGCGCAGCAACCCGCCGCGAAACGGCGGAAAGCCGGTCCCCATCACCATCGCCAGGTCGACGTCGGCGGGAGTACGCGCCACCCCTTCCAGCAGGCACAAGGCCGCCTCGTTGATCATCGGCAGGATCATCCGGTCCACCGCTTCCCCCTCGGGGGCGATGCGCCCGCCGCGATCGTGCACCGTGGCGTAGGCGGTGGGATCGGGTCGGCCGCGCTCCCCGTTCGGCCAGCGATAGAACCCTTTGCCGTTCTTTTGCCCGAAGCGCTGCTCCTGATAGGCGGCCTCGAGGATGCGCGGCGCGCGGATACGATCGGCGAAGGCTTCGCCCAGGATGAGCGAGACCTTGTAGGCCACGTCGATGCCGACGCGATCGAGCAGCTCGAAAGGCCCCATCGGCATGCCGAAGCGCTTCATCGCGCCGTCCACGGCCTCGATCGTGCTTCCCTCCTTCAGGAGAAAGAGCGCCTCGATGAGCATCGCCATCAACAGGCGATTCACCAGGAAGCCGGGGCCGTCGCTCACCACCACCGGCGTCTTCTTCAGACGGCGGCAGAGCTCCACGATGGTCGCCACCGCCTCATCCGAAGTCGCGCCGCCGCGGATCACCTCGACCAGCGGCATCCTGTCCACCGGGTTGAAGAAGTGCATGCCGACGACGTTTTGCGGGTGGCGGGCCCCCTGCGCAATCAGGTCGATTCGCAGCGAGGAGGTATTGGTGGCGAACAGACAGCCGCCGCGCGATACTTCCTCCACCTCGGCGAGAACCTTGCGCTTGATCTCGAGGTTCTCCACCACCGCCTCCACGACACAAGGCAGCGTCTCGAAGCCCGCATAGGAGGTGGTCGGGACGATGCGGGCCATCCCTGCCTCCACCACGCGCGCCGGCTGCCGGCGGCGCGCCGCTTCCTTCTCGAAGACCTCGCGCGCGTGGCGCAATCCGGCGCCCAGCGGCTTCGCATCGACGTCCTTCATCCGGACCACGAGGCCGGAGGATGCGGCGATCTGCGCGATGCCCCCCCCCATCACCCCGGCTCCCAGCAGGCCGAGCCGGTCGACGCGCCGCCATCGGACGGCGGGATTCAGCAGCGAGAGCACCTTGCGGGCGTCGCGCTGCAGGAGGAACAGACGCGTCAGGTTCTTGCGCGCTTCGGTGGTCGCGGCGCGGCCGAGCAGCTGCGCCTCGCGCGCCAGGCCGTGCGCCAGATCGCTCCCCAGCCCCTGCTCGATCGACTCCAATGCGAGGTAGGGGGCCGGATAGTGATCGGGATTCGCCTTGGCGGCGGTCTTGCGGCGCACGGCGGCGAAAAAGGCTTTGCGGAACGGCGGAAACCAGCGCGCCGCGCGGCTGAGCGCATCGGCCCCGCCGTGCCGCGCCGGAGGGCGGTAGCGCGGTCTTGAGGAGGCGGCCTGAATCCAGGCGAGCGCCTCGCGCAGGACGTAATCGGGAGGAACGCAAGCGTCGGCCAGGCCGACACGCTGGGCGCCGGCGCCGCGCTGCGATTTCCCGGTGAGGATCATCTCCACGGCGACGGGCAGCGGCACGCGGCGCGGCAGGCGCTGCGTCCCTCCCCATCCCGGGATCAGCCCCAATCGCACCTCGGGCAGGCCAATCTCGGTCTGCGCATCGTCCCCGGCAATCAATGCATGGCAGGCGAGCGCCAGCTCGGTCCCGCCTCCCAGGCAGGTGCCGCGCACCGCCGCGACCACCGGGAAAGGGAGAGCCTCGAGCCGGTTGAAGAGGCCCTGGCCGTAGGTCGATTTCTGCTCCGCCTCTTCCGCCGAGGCGAGCTTCGCAATCTCCTCCACATCGGCGCCGACGATGAACGAATCGGGGCGCGCCGAGCGGACCACAAGCCCCTTGGGAGATTCTTTTCGCGACTCCAGCTCGCCCAGGTGGGACTCGAGGGCCTGCATGAAGATCTGGTCGAGGATGTTGAGGGAGCCGTCGCCGCGGTCCAGGACGAGGTGCGCAATCCCTTCCGCGTCGGTGCTCAGCTCGATTCCGGGCTTGTCGCGGGTCATGCCACCTGCTCGATCACCACCGCAGCTCCCTGGCCTCCTCCCACGCACAGCGTCGCGACGCCCAGATCCTTGCCGCGCCGGATCATCTCCAGGCACAGGGTCAGGATCAGGCGGGCTCCGGAGCTGCCCACCGGGTGGCCCAGGGCGATGGCGCCGCCATTGACGTTGGTGCGCTCGAAGTCGATCTCGCCGATCGGCTGGGAGCGTCCCAGCTCCTTGGCGGCGAACTCGCGGCTGGCGAACGCCCGCGCGCAGGCCAGCACCTGCGCGGCGAACGCCTCGTTGATCTCGGCGAGCTTCACGTCGCGCCATTCCAAACCGGCGCGCCGCAGCGCCAGCGGAACGGCGTAGGCCGGCCCCATTCCCATGGTGGACGGATCGCAGCCGGCGAAGGCCCAGGCACGGATTCGCCCCAGGATCGGATATCCCGATTCACGGGCCTTCTCCTCGGAGGCAAGGACCAGCGCCGCCGCGCCGTCGGTAATCATGCTGCTGTTGCCCGCGGTCACCGTCCCGAAGCGCCGGTCGAACACCGGCTTCAGCTTCGCCAGCGCCTCCAGGCTCTGCTCGGGACGGAAGCCGACATCGTCGGGGATCGCTTCCGCGTATCGCGGCGGAAGGAACACCGGGACGATCTCTTCCCGCAGGCGTCCCGACTCGGTGGCCTTCGCCGCCCGGAGGTGGCTCTGCAGCGCGAAGCGGTCCTGCTCCTCGCGCGGGATCTCGTAGCGCTTGGCGAGGACCTCGGCCGTCTCTCCCATGTTGAGCCCGGCCACCGGATCGGTGAGCCCCACCTCCAGTCCCACCACCGGCTTGAAGTTCCGAGGCCGCATCCGGAGCCAGGCCGCCAGGCGGCGCACCGTTCCGCGCGCGCGCATGGCGCTCATCATCAGATCGCGGGTCTCCTCCTGGAACAGGAACGGGATGCGCGACATCGACTCGGCGCCCCCCGCCAGGATCAGGTCGGCGCGTCCCGACTCGATCCGCAGCGCGGCGTCGGTCACCGCCTGGATTCCGGAGGCGCAGTTGCGGTTCACGGTGTAGGCAGGAATGGCCTTGGGGACGTTGGCGCGCAGCGCCACGACCCGGGCCAGGTTGGTGGCGTCGGCCGGCTGCGCCACATTGCCGAAGATCACCTCGTCGAGATCGGCGGGATCGATGGTGGAGCGGGCCAGCGCCTCCGAGGCGGCGACGCGTCCCAGCTCCTGGGCGGAAACCCCCCGGAACGGGCCCCACGATTTGACGAAAGGGGTGCGGGCGCCCCCGAGGATGACGGCACCGGGCACCGGGCGCCCTACTCGGCCGCCGGTTCCGCCGGGGACTCCGCCGCGGCGCCGGAGGTGGCGTGCTTGCTCAGTCCGTACTGCTCCAGCTTCTTGTAGAGGTTGCTGCGCGGCGTGTCGATGGCCTTGGCGGTGGCGGAGATGTTCCAGTCGAACTCCCGGAGCTTCTCCACCAGGAACTGCCGCTCGGCGGCGTCCTTGAATTCCTGCAGCGTGTGGTACTGCGCCGGTGCGGCGCCCGCGGGGGCCATGCGGCCGCCGCGCAGCCACGCCAGGTCCTCCAGCGTGATCGTCTCCCCCTCGGCCATGATGAGCAGCCGCTCGACGGCGCTCTTGAGCTCGCGCACGTTGCCCCGCCAGGGAAGCGCCCCCAGCTCCTTCAGCGCCTCGGGGTCGAACAACTTCGGCCGGCGGTTGTTCTCCTCCGAGAAGCGCGCCGAGAAGTATTCGATCAGCTTCGGGATGTCGCCGCGCCGCTCGCGCAGCGGCGGGATCGGGATGATCAGCGTGTTGATACGGAAGTAGAGGTCCTCGCGGAAGCGGCCGGCGCGGATCTCCGCCTCGAGGTCCTTGTTGGTCGCCGCCAGGACGCGCACGTCGACGTGCAGCGTCTTGGGCATGCCCACCGGCTCCACCTCGCCGTCCTGCAGGACCCGCAGCACCTTGGCCTGGGTGCGGGCGCTCATGTCGCCAATCTCGTCGAGGAAGATCGTCCCGCCGTCGGCCTGCACGAACTTGCCGGTCTGCCGCCCGACCGCGCCGGTGAAGGCCCCCTTCTCGTGGCCGAACAGCTCGCTTTCGATCAGCTCCTCCGGAATGGCCGCGCAGTTGACCTTCACGAAGGAAGCGTCTTTGCGCAGGCTGCGGCGATAGATCTCCCAGGCCACCATCTCCTTGCCCGTGCCGCTCTCGCCGCGGATCAGCACGGTGGCTTGCGTCGGCGCGGCCTTCTCTACCGCGGCACGTACCGTCTGCAGCGCCGCCGAGCCGCCGATAAGCTCGAAGCGGCTGCCGCGCTCTTCCTTCAGGACGCGGTTCTCCTCCACCAGCCTGCGCTGCTTGAGGGCGTTGCGGATGGAAGTCAGGACCCGTCCTTCCTCGAGCGGCTTCTCCAGGAAGTCGAAAGCCCCCTTGCGGCTGGCCTCGACGGCGGTGGCGATGGTGCCATGGCCCGAGACCATGACCACCTCGGAGCGATCACCGCGCTCCTTCAGGCGCTGCAGCACTTCCAGCCCGTCCAGCCCGGGCATCTTGATGTCCAGCAGAATGACGTCGGGGTCGTCGCGGCGCGCCACCTCCAGCCCTTCGTGCGGGGTGGCGGCGGTGAGGCACTGGTAATTCTCGTATTCCAGGATCATCCGGAGCGACTTCCGGATGTCTTCCTCGTCGTCGATGACCAGGATCTTCGGCTTCATGGCGGAGGATTCTATCCCAAAAAAAGCCAGGGACGATGAAGTCATCCCTCATCGTCCCTGGCATTGCCCCGCGGCGGGGCGGGAACCAATCCTTGTTCTTCGGGTCTACTCCTCGTTACGGATGACCACGAACCGCCAGCCGTCGCTGGTGGGGCTGAAGATGCGGAACAGCACCTTCGAGCCTGGCCGCACCTTCGCCATCTCGCGGCGGAACTCCGACAGCGAGGTGACCGGGACGCGATTCACCGAAGTGATGACCTGGCCGCGGCTCACGCCCTGCTCGAAGGCTTCGCTGCTCTGCGAGACCTCGGTAACCACCACGCCGCTCACCGAGTCGTCGAGATCCAGCTGCCGGCGAATCGACTGAGTCAGGTTGTCGACGGTGATCCCGAGCCGGCGCTCTCCTTCCGCCTCCGGCTCGCGCTCCTCATCCGGTGAGGAGGAGGCCTTCTTGGCGTTGAGGTACTGTCCGCGGTCCTCGAGGCGGGCCGTCAGGACCACCGGCTTGCCCTCGCGCATCACGCTCAGCTTGGCGCGGCTGCCCGGCTCCCGGGCGGAGATGATCTTCACCAGCTCGTCCATGTTCGCGATGTTCTTGCCGTCCACCGCCACGATGACATCGCCGGGCTTCAATCCGGCGCGATCACCGGGCAGCCCCTTCTCGACATCCTCCACCAGCGCCCCCTTGGTGTCCTTCAGGCTGAAGGCGTCCTTGAGGTCGGTGTTGACGTTGCGCAGGCGGATGCCGAGATAGCCGCGCTGCACGTGGCCCGTCGCCTTGAGCTGCGGCAGGATGTTCTTGGCCAGGTTGATCGGCACCGCGAAGCCGATCCCCTGCCCGACGCTTGAGATCGCGCTGTTGACGCCGATCACCTCGCCATTCACGTTGAGCAGCGGGCCGCCGCTGTTGCCGAAGTTGATGGCGGCGTCGGTCTGGATGAACTCGTCGAGGGAAGGATCCTTGGAAATCTCTCCCAGCTTGCGCCCCTTGGCGGAGACCACGCCCACGGTGACGGTGTGCTCGTAGTAATAGGGGTTGCCCACGGCGATGACCCACTCGCCCACCCGCAGCCCGTCGGAGTCGCCCAGCGGCACGGTCGGCAGCTTGCGGTCGGAGGTGATCTTGATGAGGGCGAGGTCGGTGCTCGGATCGGTCCCCACCACCTCCGCCTTGTACTCGTTGTCGTCGTCCTCGAGGCTCACGCGGATCTTGTCCGCCCCCTCGATGACGTGGTTGTTGGTCAGGATGTAGCCGTCCTCGCTGATGATGAAGCCCGAGCCTCCTGAATCCTCGCGGCGCGGCTCGGCACCGCCGCCCTTGCGCCGCTCCGGACCGTTCGGGCCGAAGAAGAACTCGAAGGGACCATGGAAGTTGGGGCCGCCCTGTCCCGGCTCCACCATTTCGGTGGAGATGATGCTGACCACCGCCGGGTTGGCCTTCTCCACGATGTCGGCAAAGGAGGGATATCCGGGCCGGCTGGAATCGCTGTTGGAGGCCTGCCGCAGCGCGGCTTGAGCCATGCCCGAATCTGCCAGGGAAGGCGGAGTCAGCTTGACTCCGGAAGCCAGGACCATCCCGAAGAGGATGGATACGCCGGCGATCATGGTGAGGACCATAAGCTGTGCGTGCTTTTTCATGGAAAAACCGGCTCCTCGTGAAGGATGCGGTCGGATCGGAAGCGATGCAAGTATAGGTTCCATCATGGCTTAGGTCAAGGCTTCCGAAGGGCTACTCACCTCTTCCGCCTTCCTCCTTGTGCGGGTGAAAGCCTCCGCCACCGCTTCCAGCAGGGCGGCGCTTTGCACTGGTTTATTGAATACCCGTCTAACTCCCAACCGCTTGGCCTCGTGCGAAATTTCCGCTTCGGCATGGGCCGTCACCAGAATGGCGAGGCCGGCGAAGCCCCTGCGGCGCAGACGGGAGAGAAGCTCCAGCCCACTCATTCCGGGCATCCGAAGATCGAGAAGGACGACCTCGACTTCCGAGAGCATCTCCGGGTTGGCTTCCACCCAGGCGCCGCTCGCCGCGAGACAGGGCTCATAGCCATTCCGCCGGAACAGCCGCCCGTAGCACTCCCGCGCCGCGGCATCATCGTCAACGATCAGGATTCGTCCAGGCATCTCAGGCTCCATCGGGGAACACCCATAGAGCAATGAGCGTGCCACGCGCCCTGCGGGGCATTTCTTATTCAACTGCTTCCTTATACGATGGGTTAGCGGCAGGGTTCGGAACGATTGATGATGGAGCGCCGTCATTTTGGCCGAGCGCGTCGGCTCACTCGGTCGGCTCGCCGTACTCTTTGAGCTTGCGCTGCAGGGTGCGCAACCCGATCCCCAGGATCTCCGCGGCGCGCGTGCGGTTGCCGTCGGTGTCCTTCAGCGTGCGCAGGATCGCTTCCCTCTCGATCTCCTCCATGCTCCGGGGCCGCTGGGTCTGCGGCTCGGCGGATTCGTCCTCCTGGGATGCGCCCTTGCGGTAGGGCTCCGGAAGGTCCCACACGTCGATCACGCTGCGGGTCGTCATGACCACCAGCGACTCCATCAGGTTGCGCAGCTCCCGCACGTTCCCTTCCCAGCGCGCCATCGTCAGGCAGCGCAGGGCCGCCGGCGACAGCTCCAGGTTCTCGCGGGCATTCTCCTTCTTGAACTGCGCCAGAAAATGCCCTACCAGCAGCGGGATGTCCTCCGGGCGCTCGCGCAGCGGCGGGATGTGCAGCGTCACCACCTTGAGGCGGTAATAGAGATCGGAGCGGAACCTCCCGTCGGCGACGCGCTCCTCCAGCGTGGCGTTGGTGGCGGCCAGGATGCGCACGTCGGCATGGATCGTCTCCGAGCCACCCACCCGCATGAAGCTGCGCTCCTCCAGGACCCGCAGCAGCTTGACCTGGATGTCGGGCGCGATCTCGCCGACCTCGTCGAGAAAGAGAGTGCCGCGATCCGCTAGCTCGAACTTGCCGATCTTCCGCCCGATGGCGCCGGTGAACGACCCCTTCTCGTGGCCGAACATCTCGCTCTCCAGGATCTCGGCCGGGATGGCGGCGCAGTTCACCGGCAGGAAGCGCTCGTTGCGGCGCGGCGAGTTCTGGTGGATGGCGTTGGCGATCAGCTCCTTGCCGGTGCCGCTCTCGCCCGTGATCAGCACGCTGCTGCGCGTCGGCGCCACCAGCTGCAGCTGGTTGAACAGCTGCTGCATCGCCTTCGATTTTCCCAGGATGCTGCCGAAGCGGTAGCGCTCCTCCAGCCTGCCGCGCAGCTCCGTCACCTCGCGCAGCAGGCTGCGCCTCTGGATGGCCGCCTCCACCCGGCGCCGCAGCTCCACCGTGTTGACCGGCTTCTGCACGTAATCGTCGGCGCCGCCCTTGATCGCCTCCACCGCCGATTCCACCGTGCCGTGGCCGGTGACCAGGATCACGCCCAGGGACGGGTCCATCTCCTTGACCGCCTTGAGGAGCTCCATGCCCGTCATCCCGGGCATCATCAGGTCGGTGACCAGCACGTCGGCCTGCAGCCCGCCGCGCAGCTGCTCCATCGCCTCGCGCGCCGAGCCGACGTCGGTGACGGCGTGCCCCACCTTCTCCAGGGCTTTCTTCATGATCTCGCGCGACGGGGCATGGTCTTCCACCAGGAGGATACGGCCGGTGACGGTCATCCCGCCTCCACCTGCTCGTGGTAGAACATGCGCGCGGTCTCCAGCACCATGGCGAACAGCAGCGGCCCCACGACGATGCCGATCAAGCCGAACAGCGTCAGGCCGGCGAACACCCCCAGCAGCGTGATGATCGGGTGGATTCCCGCCATGTTCCGCATGATCAGGGGCCGTACCAGGTTGTCGGCGGTGCTCACCACGAGCGCTCCCCAGATCAGGATGCCGACGCCGGAGGTGGTGGCGCCGCCGGCAATCTGCAGGATCCCGGCGGGGATCCAGATCAGGAACGCTCCCAGCACCGGGATGAGCGACAGCACGGCCATCACCAGGCCCCACAGGACGGCCCCGGGAAAGCCGAAGACCAGGAAGCCGAGACATCCCAGCGCCCCCTGCAGCAGCGCCGTCAGCCCCTGGCCGACGACGAAGCCGCGCGAGATGCGGTAGAAATCGTCGATCAGCTTGCGCGAATTCTCCTCGCCGAAGGGAAGCAGGTCCTGGACCATGCGCTCGAGCTTGGGCCCGTCCTGCAACAGGTAGTAGATCAGGTAGAACATCACGAACAGACCGATCACCACACTGAGGATCCCGGTGGCGATGTCGGCGAGCCGCGTCTTGACCCACTCGAGGAAGTTGGCCGCCGCGTCGCGCATCAGATCCGGAATGCTCTGACCGAAGATCGTGAAATCCATCTTGTCGGGCTGGATGTTCTTGACCTGATCGGCGACCGCGAAGGCCTCCTGATAGGCCAGCGCCCCGATGGTCGCGAGGGGACCGACGACCACGAGAATGATGACCAGGATGGTGCCCCAGGCGGCCAACACGGGACGCTTCAGACGGGTCAGCAGGCGCAGGTACACGGGCCGGAACACGGGAGTGAAGACCAACGCCGAGAGAATCGCACCCAGGTAGGGCCTGAGCCCGGTGATGAGCAGCGCCGCGAGGAGCAGGACGAAGCCGAGGGCGAGGAATGTGATCAGCCGGTTCTTCACGGTTCCTCCTCCGGAATCAGTGCCAGGAACTCTTTCTCGTCGAGGACGGACGTCCCGATCTCGGCCGCCTTGGCCAGCTTCGATCCCGGCTCGGCCCCGGCCAGCAGGTAAGAGGTCTTGCGGGACAGGGACGAAGAGACCTTGCCGCCGTGCCGCACGATCAGCCGGGTCGCCTCCTCCCGGGAGAGGCCTTCGAGCGTGCCGGTCAGGACGAAGGTCTTGCCCGCCAGGGCTCCGGCCCCAGGGGGCGGCGCCGCGACGACGTGCTCCATCCTGACGCCCGCCTCGCGCAGGCGGGTGACAACCTCGCGGTTGCGCTCCTGGCGGAAGAACTGGTGGATGGCGGCGGCGACCCGCGGCCCCACCTCCGGGACGCGCTGCAGCTCCGCCTCGCCCGCCTCCATCAGGTCCTCGACCCGCGGGTAGGCGTCCGCCAGCAGCTGCGCCGTCTTCTCCCCCACGAAGCGGATGCCGAGACCGTAGAGGACCCGCGACAGGTCGGCCGATTTCGAGCCCTCGATGCGGGCGAGCAGGTTGGCGGCCGATTTCTCCGCCATGCGCTCCAGCGCCTCCACCTCGGCGGGGCGCAGGCGATACAACGAAGCGACATCCTGCACCATCCGCTTCTCCAGGAGCTGATCGACCAATGCGTCGCCGAGCCCCTCGATGTCCATCGCCCGGCGCGAGGCGAAGTGTAGCAGGGACTCGCGCAGCCGTGCCGGGCAGGCGAGATTCACGCAGCGGGAGATCACCTCCTCCTCGTCGCGCAGCAGCTCCCCGCCGCACACCGGGCAGGCCTCGGGCCAGGGAAAGGGGGCGGCGCCGGGAGGCCGCGCCTCCAGGATCACCTTGACGATCTTCGGGATCACGTCGCCGCCGCGCTCGATCAGGACCCGGTCGCCGACGCGTACATCCTTGCGGCGAATCTCTTCCTCGTTGTGCAGGGTGCAGCGCGTGATCGTCGTGCCGGAGAGCGACACCGGCTCCAGCAACGCGACCGGCGTGAGCGCGCCGGTGCGGCCCACCTGCACACGGATCTCCAGCACCGTGGTGGTGGCCTGGCGCGCCGGGAACTTGTAGGCCACCGCCCAGCGCGGGGCCCGCGCCGTCTGCCCGGCGCGCCGCTGCAGCGCCACCGAGTCGAGCTTGACGACGCAGCCGTCCACCTCGTAGGTCAGCGAGTCGCGCCGCTCCTGCATCTCGCGGCAGTAATCCTCGACCTCCTTCAGGCCGCGCGCGCGGCGCGCCAGCGGATTCACGCGGAACCCGAGGCGGCGCGCCAGGTCCAGCGACTCGGAGTGCGACGCCGGCGGCGCGGCGCCGCGGATCTCCGCCACTTGCCAGACGAACAGATCGAGCGGCCGGCGCGAAGTGAGGCGAGGATCCAGGAGGCGCAGCGTTCCGGCCGCGGCGTTGCGCGGGTTGGCGAATGGCGGCTCGCCCGCCTCCTCCCGCTGCCGGTTCAGCTCCTTGAAATCGGCGAGCGGGAAGAAGACCTCGCCGCGCACCTCGACATAGGGGAGCGGCTCCGTCAGCCGCGCCTGCAGGCTGCGGATCGTGCGCGCGTTGGCGGTGACGTCCTCCCCCAGCATGCCGTCGCCGCGGGTGACGGCGCGCCGCAGCGACCCGTCCTCGTAGATCAGGGAAAGGCTCACGCCATCGATCTTCAGCTCGCAGCTGAACTCCAGCTCGTCGCCCGCCTCCCCGCCGAGGACGCGGCGCAGCCGCGCTTCCCATTCGGCGAGCTCCTCCAGCGAATAGGTGTTGTCGAGGCTGAGCATCGGCTGCGTGTGAGGGAGCGTGGCGAGGGCGTCGGTCGGCTGCATGCCCACCCGGCGGGTGGGCGAGTCGGCGACGATCAGCTCGGGGTGGCGTGCTTCCAGCTCCAGGAGCTCGCGCTCGAGCGCGTCGTACTCGGCGTCGCTGATTTCCGGAGCGTCGTCGATGTAGTAGCGGCGGCGATGGTGCCAGATGAGACGGCGGAGCTCTTCCGCGCGGGCGCGGGCTTTGCTAGCGGGCGGGGCGAAGGGCATTGGCGCCTTCGGCAGCGGGGAATCCGGCAACCGGCTCCCCCGCCCCCGCGATGCGGCGCCGGCCCCGGGGCAGAAGGATATGGAAGGTGGATCCGCGGTCCGGCTCGCTCTCGACCTCGATGCGGCCGCCGTGCGCCTCCACGGCGCGCCGGGCGATGGGCAGTCCGAGCCCGGTCCCTCCTTCCCGATGCGAGTAGAAGGGCTGGAAGATGTTCTCACGGATCTCCGGGGTCATCCCCATGCCCGTGTCCTGAATCGAGAGGCGCACTTCTCCTTTCGGCTCGACGCGGCTCGAGATCCGGATCTCTCCCCCTTCCGGAACGACCTGCTGGGCGTTGCTCAGGATGTTGAGCACCGCCTGGCGCAGCAGCGCCGAGTCGAAATCGACCGAAGGCAGGAGAGGGTCGAGGTCCCGCACGAGACGGATGCCGCGCGCCTCCGCTTCCGGCTGCACGAAGGTGCAGATCTCCTCGAGGAAGCGGTTCAGGTCTCCCGCATCGAGATGGATCTCGGGAGGGCGCGCGTAGGAGAGGAAATTCTCGGTGAGGTCCTTCAGGCGCCCGATCTCCCCTTTGATGCTGCGCAGGAAGGTCTTGACCTCCGCCGGTCCGCTTCCGGCGCCTCCCTCCAGCTCCTCTTCCAGCATCTCCAGGTTGATCGACATGGCATTCAAGGGATTGCGAATCTCGTGCGCCATCTCGCGGGCCAGCGTCGCCACGTGGGCGCGGCGCTCCGACATCTGCGCCTCCGTCTCCAGCCGGCGCGTGCGCTGCACCAGACGCAGCACGTAGGCGAACGCGCCCCCCAGAATCAGGAGGGTGAGTCCGGCCCCCATCAGGGTCTTGGCGATCAGCGAGCGGCGCAGCGGCCGGACGAACTCATCGACCTGGTCCAGCGGGATTCCCACCTCGGCGATGGTCTTGCCCGTCGGATCGACCGGCTCCTTGAGGGTGAGGACTTTCTTCTTCTCATTATTTCCCAGATCCCAGACTTCCTCCGTCGGGCCCCCGGGTCGCCACCCGTCGCCCGTCGGGATCGGCTCTGCATGTCCGATCACCTGTGTGGCCCAGCCGTGGCCGACCACGTTGCCGTTGCGATCCCGGATCGTGATCACCTGGCGGATGCCGCGATAGACCATCCGGTAGGTTGGAGCCTTCGGCTGCCCGGAAGGGGGCGTCGCCGGAGGCACCTGTTGGGGTTGGGCGGGGAGTGGAATCTGCCCTGAGAACTCGGGCCCCTGGGGTGAAATGCCCTGGCTTTCCTGCTCCGCCGATTCCGACCACTGCTTCTTCAGCTCCACGAGGCCGTTGAGCAGATTGCGGGTGATGACCTGGTGGCTGAAATCCTTGAAGATGAGATGGGCGACCACCCCCAGCGTGGCGAGGACCAGAAACACGAAGACCACCGCAGAAATGAGGAAGCTTCGGCGGAAGGTGGGTGTTCCCGGGGGCGTGGATCGGATGGTCATGAGGCGTCGTTATCTCTCCGGCATGATAGCAGAGCGGCGCCGCGACCGTCAAAAGCCGGCACGATGAAACCCCTTTTCTGACAGGAAGATAGACCTCCGCCGGTGGGGTGGCTCATGGGCCGGAGGTTGTGCTAAGGTTAACGCCCTCTAACGGAAGGAGTCGCGTGTCTTGGAGACTGCCGGTCTCGGCCAAGGGAGGGCTCCTTTTCTTTCTCGCGGCCGTTCTGTCGCTGCCGTCGGCCGCGGCGCCTGAAGCCGGAATCAAGCCGATTCCGCCATCGGAGTATGCCGCGCGCCGTCAGGCGCTGGCCGAATCGCTGCGCGCCGAGCTCGCTCCGGGAGAGCTGGGGATACTCCTCATCCGCTCCTTGCCGGAGCCCGAGAATGCCACCTTCCGTCAGGACAGCAACCTTTATTATCTCGCCGGCATCGAGGTGCCGCGCAGCGCGCTGGTTCTCGCCTTCGATCGCACCGACTCGGCGCTCGCGGCGACCAGCCCCGGCGCTTCTCCGAATTACGCCGAATATCTCTACCTTCCCGCGAGTAACCCGCGCCAGGAGAAGTGGACCGGCCCGCGGCTGTCGGCCGGAGGGCTGGAGAAAGAGAGCCTCGGGCCCGACCCCGAGAGGCAGACCGCCATGCGCCTCACCGGCTTCGATCGGATCCCGGAGGGGGACTTCCCGCCGCGCCGCTGGCCGCGCGGGCCGGTCGAGAGCATCGGCGACCTGCCGGAGCACCTCTCGGTTTTCCTCTCGCGGGCGGGCGTGCTGTTCTTCGCCGCCGAGCCGGGGATCCTGGGAGAGCCGCTCTCCGAATCGATGGCGTTCCAGAACGAGCTGCGCGCGCGCTACCCGGAGCTGAAGCTCAAGGATCCGCGCGCGGCGCTCGGACGGCTGCGGATGATCAAGTCGGCTTCCGAGATCGAGCAGCTGCGGCGTGCCGTGGAGATTACCTGCCAGGCCGTGCAGGATGCGTCGCGGGTCGCCGCGGCGGGCGCCGCGGAGTACCAGGTGCAGGCGGAGCTGGAGCGCCGCTTCATCCTCGAGGGGGCGCGCCGCCCCGGCTTTCCCTCGATCATCGCCTCCGGGCCGAACTCCTGCATCCTGCATTACGACGCCAGCGAGCGCGTCCTGGCGAAAGGCGACCTTCTCCTGATGGACGTGGGCGCCGAATACCGCCGCTATTCCGCCGACATCAGCCGCACCCTCCCCGTGGGAGGGCGCTTCAGCAAGGAGCAGCGGAAAATCTACGACCTGGTCTACCAGGCCCAGGAAGCGGCCCTGGCAGTCGCCAAGCCGGGAGTCGCCTTCGCCGAGCTCGACAAGGCGGCCCGCAAAGTGATTGCCGACGCCGGGTACGGGCCTTATTTCATCCACGCCACCAGCCATTTCCTCGGCCTGGACGTGCACGACGACGGCGACACTTCCGCCGTCCTCCGGCCCGGCATGGTCTTCACGATCGAGCCGGGCATCTACCTTCCCGACAAACAGCTCGGCGTGCGCATCGAGGACGACATCCTGGTGACCGCCACCGGCGCGGAGATCCTGAGCCGTTGCCTCCCGCGCCGGGCCGATGCGGTGGAAATGCAGATGGGAAAGGGGCTTACCCCAGGAACTCGTTGACTTGCACTTTTCCCGTGTGCTAGATTTCGCGCTCTTCGAAACAGTTTCACCCTCGTCTCGACCAAGGATGTATTGGCGCGTCGCCGGATGGCGATGATTCCGGCGCGGGAATCAGCAGAGGAGTGCCTGATGATCCGGAAGGCGTCGCTCTGGGCCCTGGCTTGTGTCCTGGTTTCCTGCGTCGTCCCGGAGGCCTTCTCCCAGGCGCGCGACAATTCCTGGGAGGTCGGCTATTTCGGCGGCACGAACTTCTACGCCAACGAGCTGAAGCTGGAGAACGCCTTCACCTACGGCATCCGCGTCGGCTATAACTGGCGCCCCGCGCTGGAATTCGAGGCCAGCTTCGCCACCGCCAACGAGAGCAACATCCAGCAGCCGACCAGCACCCTGCTGTCCGAGCACCCACCCGCCAACTTCGTATTCAATCCCAAGATGGGAGCCAAGCTGAACTCCTACAACCTGCGCGCCGTCGGCAACTTCATTACCGACTGGCGCCGCTGGAAGCCGCTCGTGTTCCTGCAGGTCGGGCACCACGATTTCAAGATGAGCGAGAGCTGGGTGCCCACCGGGAACACCGCCGCCACGACGATCGGGTTCGGGGCGGGAACGCGCTTCTTCTTCACCGACAACCTCGCGGCGCGTGCTGAAGGATCGATCGAGTACGCCGTGAACGACATCTACTGGAACAAGATCCTTACGGTCGGCCTGGTCGGGGTCTTCGGCGGCGCCGCGCCTTCCGACAAGGACGGCGACGGCATCTCGGACGTCCACGACAAGTGCGTGGACACTCCCAAGGGTGCCATCGTAGACCGTTTCGGCTGCCCCCACGATCAGGATAAGGACGGCGTTTTCGACGGCATCGATGCCTGCGCCGACACGCCCGAGAAGTGGCCCGTTGACGAGAAAGGTTGTCCGACCGACGCCGATGGCGACGGCGTGCCCGACGGCAAGGACAAGTGCGCCGACACGCTGAAGGGGGCGAAGGTCGACGCCGACGGCTGCCCGATCGACACCGATCAGGACGGCGTCTTCGACGGCCTGGATGCCTGCGACGGCACGCCGTTCGGCGCCAAGGTCGACGCCAAGGGATGCCCGCTCGACGCCGACAAAGACGGCGTCCCCGACGGCATCGACCAGTGCGACAAAACACCCGCCGGGGCGGTCGTCGACGCCAAGGGCTGTCCGACCGACTCCGACGGCGACGGCGTCTACGACGGGCTGGATGAGTGTCCCGGCACGCCGAAGGGCTGGACGCTGGATGCCAAGGGGTGCCCGACGCCCAGGCTGGACAAGCTGTCGCTGGTCATCCTGGAGAAGGTGAACTTCAAGTCGGGCAGCTCGGTGCTCGAGCCCGAGGCCACCAAGACCCTCGACGAAGCGGTCCAGGCGCTCAGTTACTGGTCCGATGTCCGGGTCGAGATCGGCGGCTACACCGACAACCGCGGGCCGGAATCGCTCAACCGGGCCCTGTCGCTGGATCGCGCCAAGGCGGTGAAGACCTACTTCGTCTCCAAGGGGATCGACGCGAAGCGGATGGAGGTGAAAGGGTACGGTCCGGAGAACCCGGTGGCCGACAACAACACGCCGGAAGGCCAGGCCCAGAACCGCCGTGTCGAGGTGAAGAAGATCGGAGGCGACGAGACGATCCATCCGCCGCTGCCGGTCGCTCCGGCCGAGGAAGCGGCACCGCCCGCCGCGCCCGAGACGAAGCCGCCGGACGCGCCGACGCCCTCCAGCAACTAGCGATAAGCAGGGAAAGAATCGGGAACGGCCGGCCGGCGCCGGCCGTTTTTTTTCAGCGCGGTGCTGGGGACGCGCCGAAGTGGCGCCGGTACTCGATGACCGGGCAATGATCCATCACCACCAGCAAGCCGGCACGGCGCGCCCGCGCCGCCGCCTCCTCGTGCACCACGCCCATCTGCATCCAGACCACCTGCGCGCCGATGGCGATGGCGTCGTCCACGAAAGGGGGAACCGCTTCGCTGCGGCGGAACAGATCGACGACCTCCACCGGGAAAGGAATGTCCTGCAGGCGGGAGTAGCAGCGCTCTCCCAGGATCTCCGCTTCGCCGGGATAGACCGGAATGACCCGGTAGCCGTGATCCTGGAGGAAGCGCGCGACGCGGTGCGAGTCGCGCTCCGGCCTCGGAGACAGCCCCACCACGGCGAAGCTCCGGTAGCGGCGCAGGATCTCGCGGGTATCCGGCGGCTCCATCATTCCCCCCGCAAGACGCCGAGCGCGTAGCGCTCCAGGGTCAGGGTCCTGCGGGCCGCCTCCACCACCCGCTCGTGCGAGACCGACCCGATCCGCGCCGGGTACTCCAGGACCTCCTCCATCTTCTTCTCCTGGATCTCGGCCGCCGCATAGGAGAGAGCGCGCGCCGCGGCGGTCTGCAGCGCGAAGGGATAGGTCCCCACCAGGTAGCGGCGGGAGCGGAGGATCTCCTCCTCTGCGATTCCCTCCGAGCGGATCCGGCCGATCTCGTCGAACAGGATGCGCCTCGCCTCCTCCTCCTTGTCGGGCGAGGTGCCGAGGTAGGCCACGAAATACCCTCCCAGGCGCTTGCACATGTTGGAGGCCCCCACCACGTAGGCCAGGCCGCGCCTGCCGCGCACCGCCTCGAAGAAGATCCCGCCCAGCCCCGAGACACAGCTCTGCAGGAGATCGAGAGGATACTTCTCGTCCGAGGCCAGACTGACCGAGGGAAAGCCGATCATCTGGAACGTCTGGTTGCGCCGGCGCGACTCGGCGCGGATCGAGATCTCTGCGAGCGCCGGCACGTCGGGGGCCTCCGGCAGCTCCGGCCCCTCCGGGGCCCACCCCTCCATTTGGCGCGTGATCAGCTCGCCCACCGATTCGGCAGGCTGATCGCCGGCGACCGCCACCACCATTCGATCGGGCCGGAAAAGTCGGTGATGCCAGCGGGCCAGGGCCGCGGGCGTGAGCGCGCTCACCGATTCGGGCGATCCGTAGGACGGCAGACCATAAGGGTGATCCGGGAAGGCGGCTTGTCGCAGCAGCGTGACCGCATACCCCATCGCCTGGTCCTTCAGGCTCTCGATGGAGGAGAGCTGCACGCGGCGCTCGCGCTCGACCTCCTCCGCGGGAAAGGAGGGATTGCGGACCAGGTCGAACAGCAGACCGACGCCCCCGGCGAGGTGCCGCGACAGAATCGAGATGGACACGCCCAGATAATCGTCGTCGAAGATCTTTTCCAGCGAGCAGCCGTACGATTCCATCTCGGCGGCGATGCGCGCCGCGTCGCGTGTGCGCGTCCCCTTCGAGAGCGCCGCCAGGTCCAGGCGCGAGATTCCGGAGTCGGCTGCCTGCTCATGCGTGCGGCCGCCGCGGAACAGGAGCACCACGCTGGTGACCGGCAGCCGCGGAATCTCCTCCACCAGGAGGGTGGCCCCGCCGGGGAGGGGAAAGCGCCTCGGTCCCTGCGGCACGGCGGCGCGCCGCGCCGCGACGGCGACCGGCTGCGGAACGGAGGGCATGGAAGGGACCAGAGGACGGGCGTCCCGCGCGAAACAGGCACGCGCCGCCGCTTCATCGAGACCCGCCGATTTGTCGGAAGGGACGTAAGCCAACAGCGAAGCGTGCTCCGGCAGCAGCAGCCGGCCGGCCCCCTCGCGCACCGCATCCGGAGTGACCTCCTTGAGGCGCCGCACGAAATCGTCCGCCAGGCGATAGTCTCCGAGAGCCTCGTAATAGGCGAGGTTCGTCGCCACGCCCAGCACGTCGGCCTGGGAATGGTAGTACTGGCTCTCCACCGCGTTACGCGCCCTTCCGATCTCGGCGTCCGACGGGCCGGCGGCGAGAATCCCCAGCAGCACGCCGCCGATGGCGCGCGCCGCTTCCTCGAGCCTCCCGGGATCGGTCTCCGCGGTGATGCGGAAGATGCCAAGATCCGCGAAAGTCTCCACGCCCGCGCCGATCGACTCGACGCAGCCGCGCGTCTCCTTGACCTCCTGGAACAGGCGGCTGCTGCGGCCGCGCCCCAGCACCGTCGCCAGGATGCGGTTCGGGAGATCATCGGGATGGAACAGCGGTGGGGCCGGGAAGGCGAGGACCAGGTGGGCGCGCTTCAGGTCCCCGCGCAGCAGCGTGAAGCGGAAGTCATCCTGCGGCGGCTCCGGCGGCGAGCCGGCGGCGGGTCCGACGCCGCGCGGCAGATCACCGAGGCAGCGCGTCCCCTCTTCGATCACCTGCGCCGCTCGCACGTCCCCGGCCACCGACAGGACCAGGTTCTCCGGCGTGTAGTTGCGTCGGAAATAATCGAGCAGCCGCTCGCGCG
Source organism: Candidatus Polarisedimenticolia bacterium (assembly GCA_035764505.1). Classification (NCBI taxonomy): domain Bacteria; kingdom Pseudomonadati; phylum Acidobacteriota; class Candidatus Polarisedimenticolia; species Candidatus Polarisedimenticolia bacterium. Next base: position 13,237 of record DASTZC010000201.1, on the reverse strand, counting down.
TGAAGCCGCGCAGCGCCGCCTCCTCGCCGATGCGCCAGCGCCGGATGCGGTGCACGCGGTAGGCCAGCTCGTTGAGCTTCTCGAGGGCGAAAGCGGCGGGATTGTCGCGCTTGCGCTTCTCCTCCTGGATGATCGCCTCGAGCTCGCGCGCCAGCTCCACCGGGTCCACCAGCGGATCCAGCAGCGCGTCGGACTGGATCTCGAGACCGCGCGAGAACTCGGCGGAGGGAAGGGCGAAGTAGTAGTGGGTGAAATCGTAGTAGGTCCCGGCGTTGATCTCGCCTCCCAGCGATTTCACCTCGGAGGCGATCTGGTCGGGGCGCGGGCGGCGGCGCGTTCCCTTGAAGAACATGTGCTCGATGACGTGCGAGATGCCGACTTCGTCATCGGTCTCGTTGAAATAGCCCGCCTTGACCCACGTGCTGATGGCCACGACGGGGGCGGAGTGCTCCTCCTTCACCAGGATCGTGAGGCCGTTCGGCAGACGATGCCGCACGACGTCCTCGGTCAGCATGGGGTGCCTGGGATTGGGGGCCAAGGTTTCTCCTGCGCTACGCCCGGGGATCAATCCGGTTCCTGAATGGTGCGGCAGTCTAGCACAGCCCCTCTACCGGATATGGGGGCGCCCCGAACGCCACCACCAACCTTTGAGGTCCGCACCGCGAAATCTTTTCCAGCTCCACCACAGCCAATCCCCTACAGAAAACTCCCTACTTTTCTGTTGACACCCCGCGCGCACCTTCAATATGATGCGCGCCCGTGGAGCAAAGTGGACTTAAGTGGATAGCCCACCCAAATTCCCTTTGGCTCCCCACAGCCTAACGAAGCAGACAGCTCAATTCCGGTGTCCGAGCTACCGGCTCCGGCGGCCGCCCCCAGGCGGACCGGGCCGGCATTTCTCCCAGGGATCGGCACATGCTCAGAGGCAACTCCCCCGCCAGGATCGACGAGAAGGGGCGCCTTAAGATCCCATCCACCTTCCGCAGCTTCATCGAGCAGCAATACGGCCGGGACGTTTACATCACCAGCCTCTCCGGCGAGTTCGTCCGCATCTATCCGATGCCGATCTGGCTGGAGATCGAGAAGAAAGTCTCCGTCGTCTCCTCCATGAACCCGACCATCATGCGCTTCCTGAACCGCGTCAACTACTACGGCGCCATCGGAAGCTTCGACGCCCAGGGGCGCATCGTCATCCAGCCGCTGCTGCGCAAGGCGGCCGAGGTGACGGGCGAGGTCGCGGTCCTGGGGCACCAGCGCTACCTGGACATCTGGAATCGCGATCGCTTCGAGGCCAAGCTGGGCTCGGAGCCGGTCACCGAGGAAGATCACCGCATCCTGGCCAGCCTGGGGATTTGAGCGCCTTGCTCAGCGAAGCCGCCGCCATGACCAACTCGATCGAGCCGCCCGACATTCCGCACCGCCCCGTGCTTCTGCGGGAAAGCCTCGATCTCCTTTCCGTCCCGCGCGGCGGCATGGCGATCGATTGTACCGTCGGCGGCGGCGGACACGCACGGGCCCTGCTCGAGGCCGTGGGCCCCTCCGGCCGGGTGGTGGGACTGGATCGCGACGCCGAATCGCTGGCGCGCGCCGCCGGTGCGCTGCGCGACTTCGAGGATCGCTTCCTGCCGATCCACGCAGACTATCGTGACCTGTCCCGGATCGCCGCCGAGCGCGGTCTCGGGCGTGTCGACGCAATCCTGGCCGATTTCGGCTTCTCCTCCCTGCAGATGGACGATCCCGGCCGCGGCTTTTCTTTTTCCGCCGACGGCCCGCTCGACATGCGGCTGGATCGCTCGCAGGGAGAGACCGCGGCCGATCTGCTGGCGACGGTTGATGAGACGGAGCTGACACGGCTGCTGCGGCAATACGGCGAGGAGCCGCGCGCCCCGCGCCTGGCCCGGGCGATCCTGCGCGCCCGGTCGGCCGAGCCGATCCGCACCACCAGACAGCTGGCGAACATCGTCGAGAAGACCTCTCCCCGCACGAGCGGTCGCATCCATCCGGCCACACGGGTGTTCCAGGCCCTGCGCATCGCCGTCAATGACGAGCTCGAAGGGCTCGAGCGCTTCATCGAGGAGGCCTGCCGCCTGCTTATCCCCGGCGGGAGGGCGGCCTTCATCGCCTTCCATTCGCTCGAGGACCGCAAGGTCAAGCAGACCCTGGTCCGGCTGGTGCCGCACTGCGTCTGTCCGCCGTCGCTGCCGCGCTGCGTCTGCGGCACGCCCGGCATCGTGGATCTCGTGAACCGCAAAGCAGTGCGGCCATCGGACGCCGAGCTGCGCGCCAATCCGCGCGCGCGCAGCGCCCGGCTGCGTGCCGCGCGCCGGCGGGAGGAGCAGGCATGAGCCACGACGCGACCCGCCGGGTGGTGCTGAACCAGCACCTGGTGAAGGAGCGTGACGAGGCACGCGCCCGGGAGCTCCGGCGGCTCGCCTGGATCTGCGCCGGATTGCTGATCCCGATCCTGTTCTACGTCTGGCAGCAGATCGAGTTCATCCGCACCGGCTACCAGATCGAGCAGCTGCGCGCCGAGAAGATCCGCCTCACGGAATGGAACCGTCAGATGAAGCTGGAGCGCGCCACCCTGTCGAACCTGAAGCGCATCGAGCAGCTCGGCCGCGCGCGGCTGGGCCTGGTGCCTCCGGACCCGGAGAATACGGTGAAGATCCGGCTCACCGGAGATTCGGCCGCCACGCGCAGCGTGGCGCAGTCTTCCCCCCCTGCCGGCGGATTGATCGCCGCGGAGCGCTGAAAGAGGCCCACCCATGTGGCAGCGAGAGAGCGTCCCGGAGCGGGTGACCTTCCTGGTCATCGGGCTCGGGTGCGTGCTCGCCGCCATCCAGTTCCGCCTGGTCCAGCTCCAGGTCCTGCTCTCCCCCGGCCTGCGGGCCGCCGCCCGCGCCCAGCAGGAAACGGTCGTCACCCTCGACCCGAAGCGCGGGCCGATCTACGACCGCAACGGCCGGGAGCTGGCCCTGTCGATCGACGTCGACTCGGTCTATGCCGATCCGACCGAGGTCGAGAATCCCACCCTCGCCGCCCGCCGTCTCGCCTCGGTCCTGGAAGTGCACGCCGAGGATCTGAAGGGCAAGCTCAAGAGCGGCCGCCGCTTCGTCTGGGTGCAGCGGAAGATCACCCCGGCGCAGCGCAAGGCGGTCGAGAAGCTGCATCTGAAGGGCATCTACTTCGTGCGCGAGAGCAAGCGCTTCTATCCCAAGGGATCGCTCGCAGCCCACATCCTGGGCTATGCCGGCGTCGACAACCAGGGATTGAACGGCCTGGAGTACTCGCTCGACTCCGACGTGCGCGGCAAACCCGGCTTCCTGGTGGCGCTGCGCGACGGGCGCGGCCGGCGCGCCCTGGGAAAGAGCGAGCAGCCGCCGACCTCCGGCAAGGCGGTGGTGCTGTCGATCGACGAGGTGATCCAGCATCTGGCCGAGCGCGAGCTGGACGACACGGTGCGCGAGCACCAGGCGCGCGGCGGCACGGCCATCGTCATGCGCCCCTCCACCGGCGAGATCCTGGCGCTCGCCAACCGCCCCACCTTCGATCCCAACGCTTACGGCGACGCCGGCGACGACGCGCGGATGAACCGCGCCATCGGCGCCATCTACGAGCCGGGATCGACCTTCAAGATCGTCACCGCCGGGGCGGCGCTGGAGGAGAAGAAGGTCACTCCTTCCACCGTGATCTACTGCGAGCACGGCGCCATCAAGATCGGCAAGTTCACCATCAAGGAGGACCGCCTCCCCTTCGACTACCTGTCGGTGGCCCAGATCGTCGAGAAATCGAGCAATGTCGGGTCCATCAAGCTGGCCGCCATGATGCCGGGCACCGTCTTCTACCATCACATCACCGATTTCGGCTTCGGCGCGACCACCGGCATCGACCTGCCCGGCGAGGTGAAGGGAATCCTCCGTCCTCCCTCCGAGTGGTCGGGGCTGTCGCAGGCTTCGCTCGCGATCGGCCAGGAGGTCGGGGTGACGCCGCTTCAGTCGGTGACCGCCATGGCGGCCGTCGCCGGCGGCGGCATCCTGCACCGCCCCTGGATCGTCGCGGGGATGATCGGCGAGGACGGATCGCTGAGCCGGCCGACCCGCTCGGCCGATCCGGGCCGGCGCGTCCTGTCCCCCGGCAACGCCGCGGCCTTGACCGCCATCCTTGAGAAGGTCGTCACCGACGGCACCGGCAAGGCGGCCGCCATTCCCGGATACACCGTCGCCGGAAAGACCGGAACGGCGCAGAAGATCGACGAATCGGGGCACTACTCGCGCGGCCGCTACGTCGCTTCGTTCTCCGGGTTCGTCCCCAGCCGCGATCCGGCGCTGGCGATCCTGGTGGTGGTGGACGAGCCGCACGGCGGCTTCCACGGCGGCGAGATTGCCGCGCCCGCCTTCGCGCGCATCGCGCTGCCCGCCCTGCAGCATCTTGGCGTGCTCCCCGAGGACGGCGTCGTCCTCGACCGGAACACCGAGATACTCGCCTCCCTGAAAGGCTTCGAGTCACTGCCCGGACTGCCGGGCCGCTTCGCCGGACGCCAGGCGCCGCGCGAGCGCCACGTGCGCTTCGTGCCGCTGACCCCCGCCGAGCCCCGCCACGCGACCCAGGCGGCCGAGAGCGAGACGATCGAGATGCCCGATCTCACCGGACGGAGCGTGCGCGACGCCAGCCTGGTGCTGGCGCAGATGGGAATGACCTCGACCCTCTCGGGCCACGGAGCAATCGTCTCCAGCCAGGACCCTCCGCCGGGGGCCGACGTTCCCTCGGGGAGCGCCTGCACACTGGTCCTGTCGGAGGAGGCGCCGTGAACCTGACGCGCGTTTTCGACGGAGTGGAGGTGCTGGAGATTCTCGGTCCCTCCGAGCCTTCGATCCTCGGAATTGCCTGCGACTCGCGGCAGGCGGAGCCCGGCTACCTGTTCGCGGCCCTGCGGGGGGAGAAGCTGGACGGCAACGACTACGTGGATGACGCTCTTTCCCGCGGCGCCTGCGCCGTCCTGTCGGCCGCACCGGCCCCGCCTTCGTTCCCGGCGACCTGGATCCGGGTGGCGGATGACCGCAAGGCGCTGGCCCTGACGGCGCGCAACTACTACTCGCACCCCGACCTGCGGCTCGGCGTGACCGGCGTGACCGGCACGAACGGCAAGACCACGGTCGTGCACCTGCTCGAATCGATCTTCCGCTCGGAGGGGGGACCGGTCTGCGCGCTGGGCACCCTCGGCTATCGCATCGGCCGCGAAGAGTTTCGCGCCGAAAGGACCACCCCTGAATCGGTGGATCTCTACCGGCTGCTGGATCGCGCCGCCTCCGAGGGGTGCCGGCGCGCGGTGATGGAGGTCTCCTCGCACTCCCTGGTCCTGCACCGGGTCGAAGGGCTGCAGTTCGCCGCGGCGGTGTTCACCAACCTGACGCAGGACCATCTCGATTTCCATCACGACATGGCTTCCTATCTGGAGGCGAAGTCGATCTTGTTCCGCGATCTGCCGGCCGGACGCCCCGCGGTGATCAACCGCGACGATCCGGCGTGCGATCACCTGCTGGCGGCCGGCCCGGGACTCGGCGTGACCTACGGCTTCGCCGATGCCTCGGATGTCCGCATCACCCGCTTCGAGCCGCAATCCGACGGCATCCGCCTGACGCTGACGGCGTGGGGGCGGCCGCTGGAGCTGAAAACCCGCCTGATCGGCCGCATCAATGCATCCAACGCCGCCGCGGCCGCCGCCGCGGCGCTGGCGGTGGGTTGCCCGGTCTCCGCGGTCGAAGCGGGGATCGCCGCCCTGCCTGGCGTGCCCGGACGGCTGGAGAGCGTCGCGGCAGGCCAGCCTTTCGCGGTGTTCGTGGATTACGCCCATACCGACGACGCGCTGGCCAACACCCTGCGCACTGTCCGCGAGCTCAATCCGGCACGGCTGCTGGTGGTGTTCGGCTGCGGTGGGGACCGGGACCGCAGCAAGCGGCCGCTGATGGGCGCCGCGGCGGCGCGTCTGGCCGATCTGGCGATCCTCACCTCCGACAATCCGCGCACCGAGAACCCGCTGTCGATTCTCTCCGAGGTGGAGAAGGGGATCCGGCAGATCACCACCGATGAGGGCCGGTACCGCGTCGAGCCCGACCGCCGCGAGGCGATTCGGCTGGCGCTGGCGGAAGCGGAGGCCGGAGACGCCGTGGTGATCGCCGGCAAGGGACACGAAACCTACCAGATCCTGCGGGAGCGCACGCTCCCGTTCGACGACCGGGAGGTGGTCCGCGAGATCCTGCGCGGCCGCCCGATAGCGGATTCGGCCCATGGCACGACTTAGCCTGGCCTACGCGGCGCAGGAGACGATCGGCGTCATCCTGCGCGGCGATCCGGAGACCGCCGTGGAGTCGTACTCGATCGACACCCGCACCCTCAGGGAAGGCGATCTCTTCTTCGCCCTGGTCGGACCGAACCACGACGCCCATCGCTTCGTGGGCCAGGCAATCGGCAAGGGGGCGAAGGTGGTGGTCATCTCGCGCGGCCGTGCCGGCGATTTCCCGGGTGAAGCCGCAATCCTGCGGGTGGCCGACACCACCCAGGCTCTGCAGGACCTGGGAGCGGCAGTGCGGCGGCGGCAGCCGCTGACGGTGGTCGGCATCACGGGCTCCTCGGGAAAGACCACGACCAAGGAGATGGCGGCGGCAATCCTGCAGGAGGCGGTGCCCACCCTGAAGAGCAGCGGCAATCTCAACAACACCTTCGGCCTGCCGCTCTGCCTGCTCGGGGTGCAGCCGGAGCACCGCGCGGCGGTGCTGGAGATGGGGATGAGCTATCCGGGCGAGATGGCGCGCCTGGCCCAGATCGCGGATCCCGATGTCGGCGTCCTGATCAACGTCTACCCGGTCCACCTGGAGCACTTTCCTTCGGTCGCGGCGATCGCCGACGCCAAGGGCGAGCTGTTCCGCGGCATGCGAGCCGACGCCGTCGCCGTGTTCAACGCCGATGACCCCGAGGTGACCCGGGTGGCGGCGGCGCATCGCGGCCGGAAGATCTCCTTCGGCTTCTCGGAAGGATGCGACGTACGGGCAGTCGACCTGCGGCCCACCCCGGCGGGGGGCTGCGTCTTCCGGATCGCCGGGCTGGAAGGCTCTCTGGAGGTCGAGATTCCCTTCCCCGGCCGCCATCACGTGGCCAACGCGCTGGCGGCCGCCGCGGCCGCCCATGTCGCGGGAGCGGGGCCCGAGGCGATTCGGACCGGGCTGGCGCGCACGCGGCCGCTGCCGATGCGCGGGGCCATGCTGCGCTTTCCCGGCGAGGTGCGGGTGCTCGACGAGACCTACAACAGCAACCCCAAGGCGATGGAGCGCACGCTGGAGACGCTGGCCGCCACCGCCGCGTCCCGCAAGGTGGTGGCCTCGGGCGACATGCTCGAGCTCGGCCCCACCGAGACCGAGGCACACCGCCTGCTGGGACGGCAGGTCGCCGAAGCGGGCGCGGCGCTCTTCGTCGCCGTGGGGCCGCTGTCGCGGCACTCCGCCGAGTCGGCCCGCGAGGCCGGGCTGGCCGAGACCCGGCATTTCGACACCTCCGCCGCCGCGGCGGAATTCCTTGCCGGCGCCCTGCGGCCCGGCGATCTCGTGCTGGTAAAAGGTTCGCGCGGCATGGCGATGGAGCGCCTCATCGAGGCGATCCGTGCGGCCCGCGGACGGGAGGAGGCCTGATGCTCTTCCATCTCCTCTACCCGCTGCACGAGACGATCTCCGCTTTCAACGTCTTCCGCTACATCACCTTCCGGACGGCGTTGGCCACGCTGACGGCACTACTGATTTCCTTCGGCCTCGGATCATGGCTGATCCGCAAGCTGAGGAGTCTTCAGATAGGGCAAAACATCAGACCCGAGGGACCTCAAACCCACCACACCAAGAAAGGCACACCGACCATGGGGGGGCTGCTGATCATATTGGCGGCGGTGCTCCCCACCCTGCTGTGGGCTGACCTCACCAACCGCTATGTGTGGATTGCCGTGGCGTCCACCCTCGCTTTCGGTGTCATCGGATTCCTCGATGATTACCTCAAGCTGCGCAAGATGAGGTCCCTCGGGCTGACTGTTCGCGGCAAGATGGCCATGCAGATCGTCGTCGCCGGCGCCGTGGGCGTCTATCTCGTCCTGCTGGCGCACAACGACCTGTTCACGACGCAGTTCAGCTTCCCCTTCTACAAGCGGTGGACCCCCGACCTGGGCTGGTTCTACGCCCCCTTCATCATGGTGGTCATCATCGGGGCGGCCAACGCGGTGAACCTCACCGACGGCCTGGACGGCCTGGCGATCGGATCGGTGCTCATCGCCTCCGGGACCTTCGCCATCCTCACCTACATCGCCGGCAACGCGGTGGCCTCGACCTACCTCGGGGTCCTCAACGTCAAGGGAAGCGGGGAGCTGACGGTCTTCTGCGGGGCGCTGGTCGGGGCGTCGCTTGGTTTTCTCTGGTTCAACTGCAATCCTGCCGAGGTGTTCATGGGGGACGTCGGATCGATGGCCCTCGGCGGCGCCATCGGCACGGTGGCGGTGCTGATCAAGCAGGAGTTCCTCCTGGTGTTCGTCGGGGGGCTGTTCGTCATGGAGGCGGCCTCGGTGATCCTGCAGGTCGCCTCGTTCAAGACACGCGGGCGGCGCATCTTCCGGATGGCCCCGCTGCACCATCACTTCGAGCTGGGCGGCTGGGCGGAGCCCAAGGTGATCATCCGCTTCTGGATCCTCGCGATCATCTTCGCTCTGATCAGCCTGTCCACCCTCAAGCTGCGTTGAATCTCCCGGCGGTTTCTGGCGGGCCCATGGAGCGGGTCTCGGGTCTTCGGTTCACGGTGGTGGGGGCCGGGCGCAGCGGCCGGGCCCTCGGCCGCTTCCTCCTGGAGCGCGGCGCCCGCGTCGTCCTGACCGACCGCGCGGCGCAGGGGCTGGACCCGGAGGTTGAAGCGCTCGGCCGGCGCGGCGCCCATCTGGTCCTTGGAGGTCACGACGAGAGTGATTTCACCGGGGCCGATCGAGTGCTGGTCAGTCCCGGGGTGCCCCTGGATCTTCCGCCGCTGGCGGCGGCCCGGCGGGCCGGGGTCCCGATCTGGGGAGAAATCGAGTTCGCGTTCCGCTTTCTGAAGGGACGAATCATCGGCATCACCGGCACCAACGGCAAGAGCACCACCACGACCCTCGTCGGCGATCTGCTGCAATCCGGCGGGCTGGATGCGGTGGCCTGCGGCAATCTCGGGACCCCGCTCATCGAGATGGTCGAAACCGACTCCGAGGAGCGTGTCTATGCCGTGGAGCTCTCCTCGTTCCAGCTGGAGGCGATCGAGACGTTCCGCCCCGACGTGGCGGTCCTGCTCAACGTGGCCCCCGATCACCAGGACCGCTATGCCGACCATGCCGCCTATCGCGCCGCCAAGGCGCGCATCTTCGAGAACCAGGGGCCCGGCGATGGTGCAGTGCTCAATCACGATGACGCCGAAGCCTTCGCCTTCGCCGGCAAGGTGCCTTCGCGGGTGTGGCTGTTCAGCCGCAAGGAAGCGGTGACCGAAGGGGCGTGCGTCGAAGCCGGCATGGTGGTGCTGCGGCGCGCCGGAGCCTCCCGTCCCGTCCTGCCGGTCGCGGAGATTCCGCTGACGGGCGTGCACAACCTGGAGAACGTCCTGGCGGCGGTGGCGGCGGCCGGCCTGTGCGGCGTCGCCCCGGAGCGCATGGCGGAAGCGCTGCGCGCCTTCCGCGGGCTGCCGCACCGGATCGAGCTGGTCGGAACCCTCGACCAGGTGCGCTACTACAACGATTCGAAGGCGACCAACGTCGCCGCCACGGCCCGCTCGCTCGAGAGCTTTCCCGGAGGCGTCGTGCTGATCCTGGGAGGCAAGGACAAAGGCGGGGATTTCGCCACGCTCGTCCCGCTCCTGAAGCAACATGCCGCGGCGGTCGTGCTGATGGGCAAGGCGCGCGAGGCGATCGCGGCGCAGCTCGGCGCCGCCGGGCCGCGAGTGAGCGTCGCAACCCTGCGCGAGGCGGTCCACCAGGCGCGCCGGCTGGCCCCGGCCGGAGGCGTCGTCCTCCTGGCTCCGGGCTGTGCCTCCTTCGACGCCTATCGCAACTTCGAGGAGCGCGGCGAGGATTTCCGGCGGATCGTCGGGGAGATGATTGCCGCCGCCGAACGCGGTCCGGGGGGACGCTGATGTCGCGCAAGCTGGCTTTCGATCGGCTCCTCTTCTCGATCCCGGTCATCCTGGCGCTGTTCGGCGTGGTGATGATCTACTCGGCGTCGGCCGTATTGTCGATGAACCGCTACGGCAGCCCCTACCACCATCTCGCCAAGCAGGTCTCGGCGCTCGTCGCCGGGGCGATCCTGATGGTCTGGGCGATGCACTTCGACTACCGCCGGCTGCGCAGCCGCGCCGTGGTGCTGGGGGCGCTGCTGGGTGTCGTGGGGCTGCTGATGCTGGCGCTGGTGACCCCTTCCGGCCCGGTGCACCGCTGGATTTCCCTCGGCTTTTTCTCGTTCCAGCCTTCGGAGCTCGCCAAGCCGGTGCTGGTGCTGTTCCTGGCGGCATTCCTGGACGCGCGCGCGGGCCAGGTCAACGACCTGCGCCGCACGCTGCTGCCCGCGGGCGTGGTGACCGGCACCTTCGCCTTCCTCATCTATATGCAGCCCGACCTCGGCACCGCCGTGTCGCTCTGCCTGATTGCCGCCGTGATGCTCTATCTGGCGGGGCTGGATCTGCGTTACATGGCCGCCGGCGCGGCGCTCGGGTTCGTGGGAATCCTGGTCGCGGTCTTCCAGGCGAGCTACCGGGTGCGCCGGCTGATGACCTTCCTGAACCCGTCGGAGGACCCTCTCGGGGCCGGCTTCCAGATCCGCCAGTCGCTCCTCTCCTTCGGCAGCGGCGGGATTCAGGGGCTGAACCTCGGTGAAGGGCGGCAGAAGCTCTTCTTCCTGCCGGAGCCCCACACCGATTTCATCCTGTCGGTGATTGGCGAGGAGCTCGGGCTGATCGGCACTTCCGCAGTGCTGCTGCTGTTCGCCCTGCTGCTCTGGCGCGGCTGTCGTGCCGCCCTGCGGGCCCCCGATCGCTTCGGCTACCTGCTGGGGATGGGGCTGACGCTGTTCCTGGTGATCCAGGCGGCGCTGAACATGGGCATGGTGCTGGGCATGATGCCCACCAAGGGGCTGCCGCTGCCGTTCCTGTCCTACGGCGGCTCCTCGCTGATGGTCTGCCTGCTTTCGGTGGGAGTGCTGCTGAACGTCTCGCAGCACTCGAATTAGTTGACGGAAGCGGGTCCGGGAGGGTGCATGGTGTTCGCGGGAGGCGGAACGGGAGGGCATGTCTACCCCGCCCTGGCGGTGGCGCAGGCGCTGGCCCGGCGCCATCCCGGCCTCGAGGTGATCTTCATCGGCACCGGCTCCCCCTTCGAGAAGCGCGTCGTGGAAGGACACGGTTTCCGGCTCATGAAAGTCGAATCGGGCGGCTTTTTGGGACGCGGCCTCGGGGCCAAGGTCTCGGCGCTGCTGCGCACCGGCATGGGGCTGGTCCAATCGCTGCGGATCCTCTGGACGCTCAAGCCACAGGCTGTCGTCGGGGTGGGAGGCTTCGCCTCCGGCCCGGTGGTAGGGGCGGCCATCCTGCTGCGCGTGCCCACCATGATCCAGGAGCAGAACTATGCGCCGGGCCTGGCCAACCGGATCCTGTCGCGCTGGGTGGATCGGATCGCCGTCGCCTTCGAGGAGACGCGCGATCTGCTGGGAGGACGAGGCGAGGTGACCGGCAATCCGATCCGCGAGGAGTTCACCGCGGTCAAGCCGAAGCCGCGCGGCACGCCGTTCTGCGTGCTGGTGTTCGGAGGCAGCCAGGGGGCACACGCCGTCAACCAGGCGATGATCGACGCCCTGCCGGCCCTGGCGGCGCACCGGCTGGCGCTGCGCTTCACCCACATGACCGGCGAGAAGGACCGGGAGCGGGTCGAGGCGGCTTACCGCGCCGAGCGGCTGGATGCCCGGGTCGTCTCCTACCTGGAGAACATGGCCCAGGAGTACGAGAAGGCCGACCTGGTGGTGTCCCGCGCCGGGGCGACCACGGTCAGCGAGCTCACCGCCTGCCAGAAGGCGGCCATCCTGATCCCTTACCCGCATGCCGCCGCCGATCACCAGCGACAGAACGCCGAGAAGCTGGAGCAATCGGGCGCGGCCCGCGTCCTGCCCGAATCGGAGCTCAGCGGGCCGCGGCTGGCGACGGAAATCGTGACCCTGTTGCAGAACCCCGACCGGCTGACGGCGATGGAGCGCGCCGCGGCGAAGCTGGCGCGGCCCGACGCCACCATCCGGGTGGCCGAGCTGGTCGAGGAGCTGATGGCATGAAGAAAGTCCGGCAAGTGCACTTCGTGGGGATCGGCGGTATCGGCATGAGCGGCATCGCCGAGGTCCTGCTGAACCTGGGGTACCGGGTCACCGGGTCCGACCTCGCCTCCAGCCCGGTGACGCGCCGGCTGGAAGGGCTGGGAGGGACGATCATGGTGGGCCACTCGCCGCGCAACGTGGAGGGGGCCGATGTGGTGGTCGTCTCCAGCGCCGTCAAGGCCGATAACCCGGAGGTATCCGAGGCACGGCGGCGGCAAATCCCGGTCATCCCGCGCGCCGAGATGCTGTCGGAGCTGATGCGGATGAAATACGGTGTGGCCATCGCCGGCTCGCACGGCAAGACCAGCACCACCTCGATGGTGGCCCAGGTTCTGTCGGGTTCGGGCCTGGATCCGACCATCGTCATCGGCGGCCGGCTCGGGATCCTGGGAAGCAACGCCAAGCTCGGCAAGGGAGACCTGCTGGTGGCCGAGGCCGACGAGAGCGACGGCTCCTTCCTGCACCTCTCCCCCACCATCGCCGTGGTCACCAACATCGACGCCGAGCACCTGGATCACTACGGCAGCCTGGCGCGGCTGCGCGACGCCTTCGTCGACTTCCTCAACAAGGTGCCCTTCTACGGGACGGGGATCGTCTGCCTGGATGATGCGAGCGTGCAGGCGATCCTGCCGCGCCTGGATCGGCGCGTGGTCACCTACGGTCTGGAGGGCTCCCCCGACCTGCGCGCGGAGCGGGTCGAATTCCAGGAGTTCGAGTCGCGCTTCCAGGTGCTGCTGCGCGGCAAGGCGCTGGGCTCGATCTCGCTGCGCGTCCCCGGATGGCACAACGTGCGCAACGCGCTGGCGGCGGTGGGCGTCGGGTTGGAGCTCGACCTGCCGTTCGCCTGGATC
>DASTZC010000200.1 GCA_035764505.1 Candidatus Polarisedimenticolia bacterium | reverse complement strand
CGATCCCGCCGGCGATCTCTGGTCGAGCTGGAGCGCGAGCGGCCCTCCCTCGGGACGGCGCAATCACTCCGCGGTATGGACCGGCTCGAAGATGATCGTCTGGGGCGGCAGCAGCGGCACCGGAAGCTATCTCAACAGCGGCGGACGCTTCGATCCCGCCGCTGCGGGCACCTGGACCGCCGTCTCGATGGGTCCCGGCCCCGCGCCGCGCTCGGCGCACAGCGCCGTCTGGACCGGGAACCAGATGATCGTCTGGGGAGGCAGGGACGGCTCGGGAGTCGTCGGGAGCGGCGGGCGCTACGACCCGACCGCTGATGCCTGGTCCCCGGTCACGATGAGTGGCGCCCCCGTGGCGCGCAGCGGACACACGGCCGTCTGGACCGGAAGCGTAATGGTGATCTGGGGCGGCACCGACGGCGCCGCCACGCTCGGGACCGGTGGGCGCTACGATCCGAATGCCGACTCCTGGAGCAGCGTGACCATGACCGGCGCTCCCTCGGCGCGCACCGGGCATTCGGCCATCTGGAGCGGCGCACTGATGGTGGTCTGGGGCGGCACTTCCGATTTCACCGCCGTCCTCGGCAACGGCGCCCGTTACAATCCGACAACCAACTCCTGGACGCCCGTCTCATCCACCGGCGCTCCCACGGCACGGCGCGACCATACCGCCACCTGGACCGGCGCGCTGATGGTGGTCTGGGGCGGTCGTGACGGCAGCGGCGCCCTTTCGACGGGCGCCCAGTACCTCCCATCGAACGACACCTGGCTTCTGGCAACCTCTACCGGGACCGGCCTGGCGGCCGCGCGCTACTTCCATACCGCCACCTGGAACGGCAGCGTCATCGTCGTCTGGGGCGGGACCAACGGCACCTCGATGCTCAACTCGGGGAGCCGCTACAACCCCGGATCCAACACCTGGGCGATCACCTCGGTGTTCGGCACGCCGACCCAGCGCACGGGACATTCCGCGGTGGCGGCCGGCAGCACGATCATTCTCTGGGGCGGCTATACCGGGACGGCCTACCAGAACAATGGAGCGCGCTACAACCCCTCCACCGATCTCTGGTCCGCGGTCGCCGCCGCCGGCGCGCCCGCCGGCAGGCACGAGCACACGGCCCTCTGGGCGTCCGGGTTCATGCTCGTCTGGGGAGGCTTCGGGGATTCGTATCGGAATACCGGCGGGCGCTACGCGCTCGGGCAGAGCGCCGACAACGACGGCGACGGCTACAACGGCTGCGGCAATGACTGCAACGACTCGAACCCGGCGATCCACCCGGGAGCGCCGGAGGTATGCAACGGAATCGACGACAATTGCGCCGGCGGGATCGACGAGGGATTCGACGTGGATGCCGACGGCCGTACTTCATGCGGCGGGGATTGCGACGACAGCGACGCCGGGGCGTGGGCCGCTCCGGCTGCGGTCACCAACCTGGCGCTCGCGTCCGGTGCGGGTACGCTCCTGTCCTGGGACAACCAGGACACAGCATCGGGGCCCGGGACCGTCTTCGACCTCGCGTCGGGCGGTCTCGGACCCGGCACCGGGATGACCTTCGGCGGCGCGGACTGCCTGTCCTCCGGCGGTCCTGAATCGCTGACCGATCCGCGCAACGACCCCGCTCCCGGCTTCGCCTACTGGTACCTCGCCCGCGCCCGGAATTCCTGCGGCACGGGAACCTACGGAAGCGCCCCCCGCGACTCCGGCATCGTCTCCTGCCCTTGACCTGAGAAGGTCATGGTAAGCTGGCTCGCACCTTCGGATCGGAGCCTGAGTGACGAGCCTCCACGAGCTTTCCCATGGCCGCAAGCATCCCCACGATCGGACCCCATCGTCCGTTCTCTCCACGACGCTGCGCTCCATCTCGATTGGCGGCTTCGAATGTCGTGAACGCCAGGTGTCCGGACGGCGCATGAACCCGAAACATTCCCACGATTACGACTGCATCGGCTTTCTGATCAGCGGACGGGGATCGGCGGAGATTGGCCCCCAGACCTGGAGCGTCCAGCCCGGCTGCCTCAATATCATTCCACGGGGGGTCCTGCACGTGGAGCGGCTGGGCTCGCGCGAGGTGCGATGGCTCGGCATCGAGATACCGGCGTTGCGCGACGATTTCTCCGCGGAGGCGAGGCGGGCCTTCGATCGCCCGCTTCAGCTGAAAGGCGGAGCGGCCGCCGCCACGGCGGCGCGAATGTACCTGGAGGTCCGCCTGGCCGACGATGCATCTTCGCTGGCGCTCCACGGGCTGGGACTGGAGCTGTTGGCGACCCTGGCGCGGGCATCGCGGCCCCCCGAGGATCGGGCGCGGCGGGGCTGGATCGCACGCGCGGAAGACTATCTTCGCGCCAACTTCCTGGATCCGCTCACGCTGGGCGAGCTGGCCGCCGAAGTGGGAGTGCACCCCACGCATCTGGCCCGGGCCTTCCGCCAGAAATTCGGCGTATCCATGGGTCAATTCGTGCGCGGCCTGCGAATCGAGCATGCGGCACGACTGCTGGCCGAGGACGACCTGCCGCTGTCCCAGGTATCCGAATGCTCCGGCTTTTCGGACCAGGCCCACTTCACCCGCGTCTTCAAGCGACACCTCCACATGACCCCGGGAGCCTACCGGCTGCGCCTGCGGGGACGCTAGAACCGCACAATCAAGCTACTCCCGTCCAATACAGGCTTCCGCCCTACCCTCTAGCTTTGGATATCGCCGTCTGGGGAGCAGCTCTCCAGGGAGCTTGGCGGTGCGTCGAACTGGTCCTGGACCGCAGCCGGTGGGTCGAAGCGCCTGCGTCGTTCTATTCAGCCAACTTCGGAGAACCTGATGAATCGTCTCGTCCGTAGAATCACGATCGGTTGCTTCCTGGCATGCACGTCGCTGCTTTCTCTGACCGCCCGCGGACAATCCCCCGATCGGGCCGATCCGGCCATCCTCGCGATCGACGGCACGCTGCTCGCGCTTTCGGTGGCCGATCTCGACGCCAGCTCCCGGTGGTATTCGGAAAAGCTCGGCCTCAAGACGGTCTTGAGCTCCCCGCCCTCCGGCGGAGTCTCCGTCAGGGTCCTGGAGGGGGGAGGACTCATCGTGGAGCTGGTGCATCAAGACAGCGCGGTGCCGGCAGGATGCGGGACGACCGACCCCGCGCTGTGCCATGGCCTGTTCAAGGTCGGGGTGCTCGTGAAGGATCTCGGCAAGACGCTGGAGAAGCTCGCGGGTCGCGGCGTGCCGGTCGCTTTCGGGCCTTTTCCAGCGCAGCCCAACCAGAGGGCGAACGCAATCATCCGTGACAACGCCGGCAATCTCATTCAAATCCTGCAGCGCTAGCTGCTGCCACGGGAGCCCTTTCCATGAGCCAGACCAGCGTCCCAAACCCGTGGAGAATGATGCTCGCGATCCTCCTGCTTGCCGCACTCGAAGCTCGCGCCCAGGGCGGAGCCGCGCCCGCGCCGCGCTCGCCGCTCGACGCGCGGAGGTGGGGCGTCGTGTATGACGTGCCGGCCACGAACAAGGTCAAGGTCCGCGAAGGCGTGGTCTATCTCGGCGAAGGCAAGGACGCACTGACGATCGACCTCTACGCTCCCCCCGGTTCCCGACCGGGAGGAAAGCTTCCGGCCGTGGTCTTCGTCAACGGCATTGGAGATCGCCCTGGAGATCGGCTCAAGCGCTGGGAGATCTACCGGACCTGGCCTCGCCTGGTCGCGGCTCACGGATTGATCGGAGTCTCGATGGATGCCGACGCGGCGCGCATCCCGGATTGCCTGCACGGCGTATTCGACTTCCTGTCGAGGCGCGGCGCGGAGTACGGCGTGGACGGCACGCGCCTGGGACTCTATGCCGCTTCAGCAAACGTGGGCAGCGCCTACGCGTACTTGATCGGCGAGAACCCGTCCCCGGGCATCCGGGCCGCGGCGCTGTTCTACGGAGGTGTCCCGGAGGGGCGCATCCGGGCGGACCTGCCAGTCCTGCTCATCTTCCCGCAGGGCGACCTCGCCGGGACGGGGGCCGCGCTGCCGGGCCTGTGGGGAAGGGTCGTCGAGGCGAAGGCTCCCTGGTCCCTGCTCTTCGCGAGCAACCTGCCGCACGCCTTCGATGCCGTCTCCGACAATGACGACGCGCGGCGGATCATCCAGCAGACCATTGCCTTCTGGAAAGCGAATCTCGAGCCGGTCCCCCAGCCGTCCTGGCGCCCCTCCGAGGAGCGGACCATTGCGGCCGCCACCTTCGCGAACGATCCCCAGAAGCTCGTGGATCGGATCGCTCCGTGGATCCAGGCCCATCCGGAGGATTCGCTGGCTTACACGCTGTACGGCCGCGCCCTGGGCAGCCTGCACCGGACGGACGAAGCGGCGGCCGCCTACGAGAAGGCGGTGGCGCTGGGCGCGAGCGAGCCCGGCGTGTTCGTCGGAATGGGGATGTCCCGGCTCGCGCAGCAGCAGTACGGGCAGGCCGTGGAGTGGTTGACGCGGGCGATCGGCGCCGGGGCGAACAACTCGCAGATCTATGGCCAGCTCGGCATGGCCCAGCTCATGGAAGGACGCAACGAAGAAGGAATCAAGTCCTACGAGAAGGCGTTCGAGCTGGGAATTCCTCCGGGGGCGGGGACGCGCGGTGTCGCTTACTTCAATCTCGCTTGCGGCTACGCCCGCCTGGGGCGCGAGGACGACGCGCTGTCCGCGATGGCCCAGGCCGTCGCCGTGGGCTTCGGCAATCGCAAGGCTTACGAGTCGGACGCCGACCTGGCGACCCTGGCCGGGGACCCTCGCTTCCAGGAAATCCTGTCGCGTCTGCCGAACTGAAACCGGGTCTCGACTCCCAGTCCCTCTGCCTTTTTCCTCCGCCTTGGCCGACAAAAAAACCGGGCCGTCGCCGGCCCGGTGGTGATCCAGAAGCGCCGCTACCTACTTCTTTTCGGCCGGTACCGTGTCCGTCTCCGGGTGGTAGGTGGCGATCAGTTTTTCCAGCGCCGCGGCCCGCTTCATGCTCAGGGAATGATCTCCGAAGAAGAAATTCTCAATCTTGCTCTGATCCCCGTACTTCGCAGCGAACCGCCGCCAGAGGGCCGGCCCCTTGGTGTAGTCGTATCCCCCCTCGAAGACGTAGCGCAACCCCACTCGGTCGGCCTGATCCTCGTATTCGCGGCTGAAGGCATTGCCGAAGGTGGTGACGCCGAGCTTGGTGGCCTGTTGCGCCGCGCCTTTGGCGAGCGGGTTCTTGACGTACTCGGACCCCAGCATCGCGGCCTGTCCGGCGATGCTCGTGTACTGGCTCTTGGTGGCCTGCCGCCGGCTGTGCTCATAGGTGGCGTGCGTGAGCTCATGACCGAGAACGATTGCCATCTCGTTGTCGTCCAGGTCCGCCATCAGACCGCTGAAGACATAGATGGAAAAATTGGGCATTGCCATCGCGTTCCATTCCGGATTCTCCACCACGTACACCCGCACTTTCTTCGGGTCGACGTACTCGGGCAGGAGCTTGTCCACGATGGCCCGGCAGCGGTCGACCTGCGGGCCGCTGGTGATGAGCTTTCCCATGCTCTGCTCTTTGCCGTCGGGACCGGGCTCGACGATCGCGCCGGCCCCGACCCAGGCCTTCTCCGCCTGATCGCTGCCTGCCAGGATCTCCTTTTCGGTGTTGCTGACGCCGTTGCGGCTCGCCTCGATCTCCGTCGCCAGGATCAGGCCCGCGGGCTGGCGCACCCCCTTCACCTTGACCTGATACCCGACGGGGATCGTCGCGACGCTCGTCGCTTTCCCTCCCCCCTGGAACTTGGTCTTGGAGTCGGGATGGACCCGCTGGCCGTCGACGATGAGGTCCTCCCCTTTCTTGCAATCCAGGTACCCATCCAGCTTGACCTTGTCAGTCTTGTCGGCCGCGATCGAGGCGCTCCCGAGACCCAACGTCAATCCAACCGCCATCCAAGCCGCGCTTCGACACCTCGCCATGCCAACCTCCCTTTCCCCTGCTTTGTTTGCCGATTCCTCATCATCTTACACCCGGTGCCCCCCGTGGCGGGAGACCCCCCGGCGGCGCTGCACCTTCTCATTCCCCGACCGCGGTCAGGTCGAGCATGCGCGGTCGCGGGCCGTCCATCTCCAGCAGCAGGATGCACTGCCAGGTTCCCAGGACCGGCTTGCCCTGCTTGATCGACAGCGTGACCGAATTCCCCATCAGGACCGAGGTCAGGTGGGCCTGGGCGTTGTCGTCGATGCGATCGTGGCGGTAGCCGTCCTTGCCGCGAAACGGATTCAGCAGCGTCTCGCCCAGCCGCTCGAAGTCGTGCCTCAGGCCTTCCTCGTCCTCGTTGACGCACAGCGCGCAGGTGGTGTGGCGCACCCCGACGTGCAGGATCCCCTCGGAGATCCCGAGGCGCGCGCAGGCGCCGACCACCTCGTCCGTGACGTTGATGACCTGCGTCTTCCGTTCCGTATCGATCCGGACCTCGTGCCGCGCGACTCCCATCGTCTCCTCAGCTCCCCGCCAGCATCCTGGCGAACATCTCCACGTCGGTCGCCGGCGCCTTGCAATGAAAATGCTCGCAGACGTAGCCCGTGGGTCTTCCTCCCATCGCAACCTTTCCCGAGAGCAGCGGGATGACCTTCTCGGCTTCGGCCAGATCCGCCTCCGAGGCCGCGGCGACCACCTTGTTGGGCTGGAAGCTCCGGCGGACCGCCTCGATGAAAGGCCGCCCGTCCTCCGGGCCGCGCCCCACGATGGCCACCTCGCGCCCGCCGTCGAGGTAGAAATCGAGTGCCGCCATGAGGGCGTTGAAAGCCGCCGGCATCTGCTCCATCGGCAGCCGGTAGGCGCGCAGGATCGCGACCGCCTTGTCGGCGTACGACTCCTCGCCGGTGAGCCCTTTCAGGCGCAGCAGCGCCAAAGCCGCCACCGAGTTGCCCGCCGGCACCGCCCCGTCGTAGCCGGTCTTGCTGCGCAGGACCAGATCGCTCTGCTCCGCCGGAGTGAAGAAGAAGGCGCCATCCTCCTTGTCCCAGAAGCGCTCCAGCGCCCGGTCCATCAAGGCGCGCGCCTCGCGAACCCAGGCCGGATCGAAATCGCTCTCGTAGAGATCGAGCAGTGCCGCGGCCGTAAAGGCGTAATCATCGAGGCAGCCGCCCAGCCTCGCCTGCCCCAGGCGGAAGGTCCGGAGCAGCTCTCCCTCGCCGCTGCGCATCGTGGTAAGGAGGAAGCGGGCGGCGCGCCGGGCAGCCTCCAGATAGCGCGCTTCGCCCAGGACCTGATAGCCGCGCGCGAAGGCGGAAATCATCAGGCCGTTCCAGGAGGTCAGGATCTTGTCGTCGCGCAAAGGACGGACCCGCTTCGCGCGTTGGGCAAGCAGCTTCGGCTTCGCTTCCGCGACGATTGCCTCGAGCCTCTCCGGCGCAATCCCCAGCTCGCGCGCCACCTCCTCGGCCGGTCGCGGAACGTTCAGGATCGATTTCCCTTCCCAGTTGCCGCCCGAGCGCACGTCGTGCAGCCCGCAAACAGCCCGCGCCGCCTCCGCTCCCACAACCGTCTGGATCTCCTCCGGAGTGAAGACATAAAACTTTCCCTCCTCCCCTTCGCTGTCGGCATCCTCGGCGCTGGTGAAGCCGCCTTCGGAAGACGTCATATCCCGCAGGACATAGTCGAGCGTCTCGCGGGCGATGCGGGCGAACAGCGGATTGCCCGAGATCTGGAAGCCTTCCAGGTACGCCGGCACCAGCAGCGCATTGTCGTAGAGCATCTTCTCGAAGTGAGGCACCAGCCAGCGGGAGTCGGTGGCGTAACGGTGGAACCCTCCGCCTATCTGATCATAGATGCCCCCGAGCGCCATCTTCTCCAGCGTATGCTCCGCCATGCGCAGCGCCTCGGGGCTGTGCAGCCGGCGGTAGATCCGGAACAGCAGCCCGATCCCGGCCGCGTTGGGAAACTTGGGAGACCCGCCCCAGCCCCCGAAGCGCTCGTCGAAGCGGACCTTGAAATCCTGCAGCGCCGCGAGCAGCAGGTCGTCGGTGAGCATCTCGTGCGAGGCGGAGACCTTCGACATCTGGTCGACATAGGAAAGGATCTGCTCGCCGCTGGCATCGACCTTGCCGCGCTGATCGCGGTAGGCCCGGGCCACGCGCTCCAGGACGGCGCGGAAGGAGGGCATGCCGTGGCGCTCGTCGGGCGGGAAATAGGTGCCGCCGTAGAAGGGCTTGAGCTCCGGCGTCAGGAAGACGTTGAGGGGCCAGCCTCCCGAGCCGGTCATGATCTGGACGGCGTTCATATAAATCATATCCAGGTCGGGACGCTCCTCCCGATCCACCTTGATGCAGACGAAGCTGTCGTTCATCACCCGCGCCGTGGCCTCGTCCTCGAACGACTCGCGCTCCATGACGTGGCACCAATGGCAGGCGGAATAGCCGATCGACAGGAGGATGGGAAGGTCCTCGCGGCGGGAGCGCTCCAGGGCTTCCTCCCCCCAGGCATACCAGTCGACCGGATTGTGCTTGTGCTGCAGCAGGTAGGGGCTGGTCTCCCTGGCGAGCCGGTTCTCCCGCTTCGGCGATTCCATTCGGATCCCCTTCGCGTTGTCCCTAGGTCATGAGTGATTTTCGGGGCGATTCTAGTCAATTTGCCGGCGGGCTGCCAAACTCCGGGCAGGTCCCGCAGACGGTTGACAGGCCCCTGGGCCTCCCGCAGAATGACCGGCCATGCCCATCCAGCGGTGGATCCTGAAGACCGAGCCTTC
Organism: Candidatus Polarisedimenticolia bacterium; assembly: GCA_035764505.1. Lineage (NCBI taxonomy): Bacteria > Pseudomonadati > Acidobacteriota > Candidatus Polarisedimenticolia > Candidatus Polarisedimenticolia bacterium. Next base: position 7,691 of record DASTZC010000200.1, on the reverse strand, counting down.
GGAGTATTCCTTCGGCGATCTGCAGAACAAGAAGCGCGACACCTGGAGCGGCGTCCGGAACCCCCTCGCCCTGAAATACCTGCGCAGCGCCCGCGCCGGCGATCTGGCCCTTGTCTACCACACCGGCAAGGAGAAATCGGCGGTGGGGATCGCGCGCATCGTCGGAGCGCCCTACCCGGATCCCGCCGCGAAGGACTCGAACCTGACGGTGGTCGACCTGGAGCCGGTCCGGCCGCTGGATCATCCCGTGCCGCTCGCGGAGATCAAGCGCAACCCGAAGCTGAAGTCGCTGGAGCTGCTGCGCATCTCGCGGCTCTCGGTCAGCCCGGTGAGCCGCGAGCACTGGAACATCCTGATGAAGATGTCCGGTGGAGAGGCATGAACCGCCAACGCCCCGGCGTGCGCCGCATGGATGCTTGCCTGGCCGCGTCCGTGCTCCTGCTCACGCTCTGCGCAGCCTGCCGCGCCAAGCCGCAGATCTCTGATTTCCAGAAGCTCCGCCACGAGTATTTCATCGGCTTCCTGAAGAACAACCCGGAGACCTGCACCTATCTGGGGGCCGACGGAGCCGACAAGGAGCTTGCCGCCTGCTCGCGAAACCTCAAGGACTATACCGAGCTCGGACGGCGCGACGAGATGGCGTTCTACAAGAAGATCCAGGATGGACTCAAGCAAGTCGACACGAAGGTTCTCTCCGCCGACGATGAGATCGACTACCAGGTGATGCAGGCCCAGCTGCGCTTTCTGCTGCACCAGACGCTGGAGCGCCGCTACTACCAGCGGGCGCTGGACACCTACACCACGGGACCTTTCCGTGCCGTGGACTGGCAGATCCAGCAGATGACCGACCTGGGCAACGGGAATTACGGGACGCAAGCGGAGTGGGGCGCACTCTCCCAGCGGCTCGAACGGGTGCCCGACTACCTGGATGCGGCGATCCAGAACCTGCGGGAGGGTGTCTCCGCCGGCAACCGGCCCGACCGGCGCATGGTGAGCCTGGACGGGATCAAGGCTGCCAAGTCCAACGCCGAGTATTTCCGCAACCGCCTCCTGGATCAGGCGAGAGCCTACCTGTCGCAGCAGCCGTATCGCGACAGCACCTTGAACGACCTCACGCCGCTGGCCCTGGCGGCCGGCGACGCCTACGGCGATTTCGCCGAGACCCTCGGCCAGATCTTCCTGAAGTCGCCGGACGACGCGAAGGAGACGTTCCGCGAGGACTACCTTCCCGACACCTTTGCGCTGGGACAGGTCGAGTACGACTGGGCGCTGCGCAACAACCTCAAGATCGATCGCAAGGCCGAGGAGCTGTTCGGCTACGGCGACCAGAAGGTGCGGGACACCCAGGACCTGATGGTGGCCACGGCGCGCGCGGTGGCGGAAAAACTCGGGCTGAAGCTGGAATGGGGCGACGCGGCCAAGGCGCACGCCTCCGTGCGGCACGTGATGGACGCCCTGTCGGAGGACTACCCCAAGAGCGACGCCGAGATGTTCACGGCCTACCGCGCCAAGGCGATGGAGCTGGTGGCCTACGGACGCTCCAAGGGGATGTTCGACCTGCCCGCCGACTACAAGCTGGAGATCGTCGAGACGCCCGCGGTCCTGGTGGACAGCGTGGATGCCGCCTACTATCCCGCTCCCCCCTTCAAGACGACGGGAATCGGCCGCTTCTTTCTCACGCCGACCGGCGGCGACGTCGGCCGGCTGAAGGAAAACAACCTGCACGCCATGGCCGATCTCTGCGCCCACGAGGGGTTCCCAGGACATGATTGGTATTACCAGTTCCTCAATTCCCGGCGCGATGCTATCTCGCCGATCCGCTGGCTGACCCCCGGGGCCGTGGAGGATTCCAGCTCGATGTGGGAGGACTCGCCGGCCGCCGAAGGCTGGGGGCTGTACGCCGAGGCGCTGATGGCGGAGCCGCAGAAGGACGCCCCGGAGGGGTTCTACACTCCCGAGGAAAAGCTCTACGCTTACCAGGGACAGCTCCTGCGAGACGCCCGCGTCCATTTGGACACGGGGCTGCACACCAGAAAGCTGACCTTCGATCAGGCGATCGACTATTACACCGAGAACGTCGACTTCCTTCCGGGAGCCTGCAGAGCCCCCGAGAGCGACGACATCCGGCGCGCCTCCTGCGCCACTGCGCGCCGCGCCATCTATCGTTATTCGAAGTGGCCCACCCAGGCGGTGACCTACCATCTCGGCAAGCTGGCGATCCAGGAGCTGCGCGACGAAGCGCGCAAGCGGCTGGGCGACCGCTACGACGACAAGCGGTTCCACGAGCTGGTGCTGTCCCAGGGAACCGTTCCCCCCGGCTATTTCAAGGAGCGGGTCCTCAGCCAGGCGGCGGGGAAATGAGCCGGCGCATCGGAAGGCTGGTCCTGACACTCGCCTTCGTGTCGCTTGCGCCCCCCGCCATCCGGACCTGCTTCGCGGCCGAGCCTGACTACGCCCGTGCGGCCCGGGAAGGCCTCGAGCACCTCAAAGCGATCGTCCGGGTCGACACCTCGAATCCCCCCGGCAACGAGATTCGCGTCGCCGACTACATGGCCGGAAAGCTGCGCGAGGCGGGCGTGGAGGCGCAGCGCTTCGAAGCGGCGCCGGGACGCGGCTCCCTGGTCGCGCGCATCCGCGGGAACGGATCGAAGCGGCCGCTCCTGATCATGGCCCACATCGACGTGGTGCCGGTGGAAGCCAGCCGGTGGAGCGTCGATCCCTTCGGCGCTGTCGAGAAGGACGGCTACCTATGGGGGCGCGGGACGCTGGATGACAAGGGAATGGCGGCCGCCGAGCTCCAGGTGATGCTGGAGCTGGCCCGCAGTCATGCGAAGCTGTCTCGCGACGTCGTCTTCCTGGCGGAAGCGGATGAAGAAACGGGCGGCGCAAACGGGATGGACTCGCTGCTCAAGAAGCAGCCGGAGCTGTTCGACGCCGAGCTGGTGCTCAATGAAGGCGGCTACGTCTTCTGGGGACCCGATCGGAAGGTGCTCTACGTCGCGGTGCAGACCACCGAGAAAATCTACCAGGACTTCACGATCACGGCGCACGGCGTCGCCGGACATTCCTCCATCCCCTCCGCGAACAATCCCGTGGACCACCTGGTCCTGGCCCTGGATCGCGTCTCGAAGATCGAGTTTCCGGTGGAGATGAACGACGTGACCCGCGCCTTCTTCTCGGGCATCGCGTCGCGCCTGCCCGGCGAGCAGGCCGCCTGCGCGGGCAAGCTCGAGGAAAACTCCGGCAAAGCCTGCTTCGAAGCGCTGTCGAAGAACCCGAATTTCGGCGCCGTTCTGAGGAACACCTGCACCCCGACGATGCTCAAGGCCGGTTACAAGGAAAATGTCATCCCCGCAGAGGCCACGGGCAACCTGAATTGCCGGCTGCTTCCCGGGACCGACCTCGCAAAGCTTCAGGAGATGCTGCAGCGCACCATCGGCGATCCGGATGTCACCGTGGCTCCGGCGATGGAGTTCCCGCCTCCGGCGTCCGCCTCCTCGACGGCATCGCCGCTGTTCGAAGCCATCCGCAAGGTCGCCGCGAAGATGTACCCGGGCGCGCCGGTGGTTCCCTACATGTCCCCCGGCGGGACCGACTCCCAGGGCCTGCGTAAGCGCGGCATGATCGCCTACGGGCTGCTCCCTTCCCCCATCCAGGAGGAGGAGCTCAAAACGATGCACGCCAAGGACGAGAAAGTCGCCGTCGACGCCTTCGCGCTGGGGCAGGAGATGCTCCTGCGCGTCGTCCTGGAGACCGCGAAATGAGCCGGGTGCTGGTGACGGGGGCAAGCGGGACCGTCGGGACGCAGGTGGTCAAATCTCTGGGCGCCGCCGGAGTGCCCTTCAAGGCCGCCTATCATTCCGAGGAGAAGGCAGCCGCGGCGCGCCGCGGGGAGATCGACGCCGTGCGGATCGACTACGACCAGCCCGCGACCCTGGTCGAGGCGCTGCAGGAGATCTCCGCGCTCATCCTGATCGGTCCCGTCTCCGAGCGCCTGGTGGAGATGGAGTCCTCCGTGATCGCCCAGGCCGTCGCGGCCGGCGTCGAGCGGCTGGTCAAGCTGTCGGTGTGGCGCGCCTCGGAGGAGGGTTACTCCTTCGCCCGCTGGCACCGCGCCGGGGAGAAGCGGGTGGAGGCCTCCGGCATTCCCTACACTTTCCTGCGCCCCAACGGCTTCATGCAGAACTTCGTCACCTACCATGGCGAGTCGATCCGGAGCCGGAGCACCTTCACCCTGGCTGCCGGTCAGTCGAAATCGAGCCTAATCGACGTGCGCGACATCGCCGAGGTTGCCGTGAGGGTGCTCACCGACCCGGGGCACGAAGGTCGGGCCTACGATCTCAGCGGCCCCGAGTCGTTGAGCTATCATCAGGTGGCCAACAGCCTGTCGGTCGCCACCGGCCGTAAGATTTCCTATGTGAACGTGCCGGGAGATGCGCTCTCCGGCGAGCTGGCCCGGCAGGGCTACCCGGCCTGGCTGATCGACGCGCTGGTCGAGCTGCAGCGCTACGAGAACGACGGATTGGCCTCCGACGTGCTGGGTTCGGTCCAGCAGATCCTCGGGCGGCGCGCGACCACCTTCGATCGCTTCGCGCGCGATTACCGCTCCGCCCTCACCTGAGAGGTGCCGCGATGACCTGGATTCGCACCGTCCCTTTCGAGCTATCCGACGATTCCCTCAAGCAGGCCGTGGAATTCCAGCGCTCCTTGTACCCAGCCGAGTACGGCACGCCGGTGCACCCGACCGCCGACGGCGTCTCCGGGATCGTGGCATCGCACTCGCTGATCCCGGAAGCCCTGCGGCACGCCTTCGCCACCTTCGGCGTCCTGACGTCGCCGGCGCTGCCGCTCAGTCGGCGGCAGCACGAGATGATCGCCACGGTGGTATCAGCCGCCAACCGGTGCGTCTATTGAATCGACTCGCACGCAGAGTTTCTGCGTCGCGTCACGCTGGACGAATCGATGGCCAAGGCCCTGAGTGAGGATTACACACGTGCGCCGCTGGAGCCGGCCGACCGCGCCATGCTCGATTTCTCGGTCAAGCTGAGCCGCGACGCCACCCGCGTGGCACCCGCCGACCTGGATCGGCTGCGCGAGGTGGGCTTCGATGACCGCGGCATTCTGCAGATAACGTTGATTGCGTCCTGGTTCAATTACATCAACCGTGTGGCCGACGCTTTGGGGGTCGGCCGGGGGGAAGACACGAGATGAACATCGAGATCAAGTACCAGCCTGCGTATTCCCTCGCTATCGTCAAGCTCAACCCGGAAGAATCGATCCAGGCGGAGGCGGGAGCCATGGTGAGCATGAGCTCCAACATGACCGTCGAGACCGCCATGAAGGGGGGCGTCTTGGGGGCGATCACCCGATCGGTCCTGGGGGGCGAGACGCTGTTCGCCAACACCTTCACCTCCAAAGGAGCCCCGGGCGAGATCACGCTGGCCCCGTCGCTCCCCGGCGACATCGGAACGCTGCAGATGACCGGCGGCACCCTCTACGTGCAGTCGGGATCGTTCCTGGCCGGCGCGCCGAACCTGAACCTGGACCTCAAGTGGGGCGGTGCGAAGACCTTCTTCGGCTCGGAAGGACTGTTCCTGCTGCGCGCCTCCGGGACGGGACCGATCATCCTCTGCTCCTACGGCGCCATCCACAAGGTGTCCCTCGACGGCAGCCGCAGCTACCTGTGCGACACCGGCCACGTGGTCGCCTTCACCGAAGGCCTGTCGTTCGACGTGCGGCGCGTGGGGGGCTGGAAGTCGACGCTGCTGTCGGGCGAGGGGCTGGTCTGCGAGTTCCGCGGCGCCGGCGATCTCTACATGCAGACCCGCTCCACCCAGGCCTTCCTGTCGTGGCTCATCCCGAGGATTCCCGGGCGGAGCGGCGGAGGAGGAGGCAACGCCGCCAGCGGCATCCTGGGGAACATCCTGCGCGGCGACTGAAGAACCGCCCTGACGGAACCGGCGCGCCCTTTGGCGCGCCTCTCTTTGAGCGCCGGAGGGAACGATGAGTCCTTCCCGTCCCGTCCTCGAGAGCATCACCGACACGGCCCGCTGGGTGGCCATGTACCGGGCGATGGAATCGGATCGCCCCGACGCCCACTTCCGCGATCCCTACGCCCGGCTCCTCGCCGGCGCGCGCGGCGAGGAGATCCTCCGCCGCCTCCCCCGCGCGAAATCGTTCGCCTGGCCGATGATCGTCCGCACGACGGTCTTCGACGAGCTGATCCTGCGCTGCGTGGAGCGCGATGGCGCCGACCTGGTGCTCAATCTCGCGGCCGGCTTGGACACCCGCCCCTTCCGCCTTCCCCTCCCGCCGACACTGCGGTGGGTGGAGGTCGACCTCCCCGAGATGCTCGATTACAAGGAGCCGAAGCTATCCGGCGAGAGGCCTCACTGCGTGCGTGAGGCGGTGCGGCTCGACCTGCGCAACCGGGCGGCGCGCCGGGCGCTGTTCGGACGGCTCGGCGATCCGCTGCGGCGCGGCCTCGTCCTGTCCGAGGGGCTGCTCGTCTACCTCGCGGAGCAGGAGGTGGCAAAGCTGGCGGAGGATCTCCACGCGCAGCCGGCTTTGCGCTGGTGGCTCCTCGATCTCGCCTCGCCCGTGCTGCTCAAGAGGCTGCAGAAGGTCTACGGCCGGGTCATGCAGGACGCCGCGACGCGCATGCAGTTCGGGCCCGCCGAAGGGACCGACTTCTTCCGCCCTTACGGCTGGCGGGAGGTGGAGTTCCGCAGCATGTGGGTGGAGGCCCACCGCCTCAAGCGCGAAATGCCCTGGGCCCCGATCTTCCGTCTGATGGCCCGCTTCGCCGGCCCCGAGCGCCGCGAGATCTTCCGTCGCATGGGCGCCACCGTCCTGCTCGAGCGCGTCGACTGATTCGCAAGAATCTGGTTTTGAATCTACGGACAGGCGGGAATCACTCTCTCGACGGCACTGCTCGAAAACCCATAGGTTCCAACTCCACACGAGTTGCGGGCGCGCGCGAGGTACCAGAATCCCGCGCCGGGCAAGGGGTTCGGCCGGGAATCCTGATACGAGCTCGGGCCACCGGTCTGCAGGCACGAAGCCGATGGCAGGTTCAAGCCGGCCGTGGTGGTGAGCGGGCCCGAAACGAGGTCGTAGACCGTGCCGGGGCCGATGAAGGGACCCAGGTCGACCCAGGATGGATCGGCCGGCATGACGGAAGTCAGCGTCAGGTCGAAAACCTCGACCGGCATGTCCCAGACACTCGGATCGGCATCGTTGCAATCGGCATTGCAAACAGAGAAGCCATCTCCGTCCTGGTCGAAGCCTTCGTCGATCAGCTCGTTGCAGTTGTCATCGATCTGGTTGCAGACTTCGGCCGCGCCGGGGTAGATGGAAGGATCGAAGTCCTGGCAGTCCGCGCAGTCCGCGGAGCCGTCCGCGTCGGAATCCGGGAATCCTTCGTCGGCCGTGCCGCTGCAGTTGTCGTCCACCGCGTTGCAGACCTCCACGGCGCCTGGATGAACCGATGGCGCGGCGTCGTTGCAATCGGCGCAGGCATCGAAACCATCGCCGTCCGCGTCGGGCATGCCTTCGTCGACCGCGTTGTCGCAATCGTCGTCGACCCCGTTGCACACGTCCGTCGCGCCGGGATGCACGGCAGGGTTGGAGTCGTTGCAATCTCCACCGCAGTTGGTGAAGCCGTCCGTATCGGCGTCGACGATCTCATC
>DASTZC010000199.1 GCA_035764505.1 Candidatus Polarisedimenticolia bacterium | reverse complement strand
CATCGATCGACCGTGCCCGAAAGGAGGACGGCCTCGTGAAGCGGAGCTTCATGGGATTCTCGGTCGACGCGATCTCCCTGGAGGAGACCGCCGCGATCGCGGCGGCGGCCATCGCGGCGCGACGACCGATGGTCCACTGCTCCCTCAACGCGCTGAAGGTCGTGGAGGCCCGCAGGGACCCGCAGGTGCGCAGGATGCTGGAGGACTTCGATCTTCTCACTGCCGACGGGGCTTCGGTTGCCTGGGGGCTGCGGCTGCTGGCCGGCGTTCCGTCGGAGCGGGTGGCGGGCGTCGATCTGATGGCTCGCCTGCTGGCGGAGGGCGCGGCGCGCGGCTGGCGATTCTTCCTCCTCGGGGCCAGTCCCGAAGTCTCCGCGACTCTCCCATCCCGAATCGAATCGGCATTTCCCGGCGTGCTGGTGGCGGGGACCCACCACGGCTATTTCGACACCGTCGAGGAAGGCCGGATCGTCGGCCTGATCCGCGACAGCGCCGCCGACGTCCTGTTCGTCGGCATGCCTTCTCCACGCAAGGAGAGGTTTCTCCTGGAGCACCGCAACACACTCGCCGTGCCCTTCGCCATGGGCGTCGGCGGGGGTCTGGACCTCCTGGCGGGCAAGACGCGCCGCGCTCCCGTCTGGATGCGCCGCTCGGGACTGGAATGGAGCTATCGCGTCCTGCAGGAGCCGCGACGGCTGGCGGGCCGCTATTTCGTGACGAATCTGCGCTTCGCGGGACTCTTCGCGCGCGAGCTGCTGGCCATCCGGCGATCCGGGAGGGACGTCTCGTGCTGAAGGAGCGGGCCAAGGAGGTCGCCGCGGCGGTGGCACTGGCCGACATGCTGCTTCTCTGCATGTCGTTCTGGGTGGCCTTCCAGATCCGCTTCCACCTGCTGCCGCGCTTCGATTCTTCCCTGCGCACCGCGCACCTGTCCAATTTCGTGTGGCTCCTTTTCCTGTCGCTGCCGACCTTCCACATCCTGCTGCGCATGAGCGGAATCTACCAGTCGCTGCGCACCCGCGCTTTGATGGACCTGCCGCTGCTGGTGGCCAAGCCGGTGGCCCTGGGAGGGCTGTTCCTCGGCGCGGCGATATTCCTGGTGCAGGCGAAGTACTTCAGCCGGGCCCTCTTTGGGCTGTTCCTGGTGCTCTTCTACCTCTTCCTGTTCCTGGAGAAGGTGGTGCTGAGGACGTTCCAGAAAGTGGCCCGGCGCAAGGGCTTCAATTACCGCAACGTCCTGATCGTCGGAATCAACGAAGGGGCGATGCGCCTGGCAGATGCCCTGACGGAGAGCAGGGATTTCGGCTTCCGGGTGGCCGGCTTCGTCAATGGGGCGGGGCAGGAATACGTCCAAGCCGACCGGCACAAGGTTCTGGGAAATCTGCCGGACATCGCGGAGATCGTGGATTGCGAGATCATCGACGAGATCATCTTCGCGCTGCCGCTGGATCAGCTGGCGGCGTGCGAGCGCCAGATCCTGAAATGCGAGGAAGTGGGGATCAAGATCCACATCCGGGCCGATTTCGCCCAGACGATCTTCTCCCGGACCTACCTGAGCGCGGTCTCCGGGATCCCGATCCTGACCCTGGCGTCGACCCCGCACGCCGCCGGCGACATTCTCCTGAAGCGGCTGATGGACCTGCTGGTCTCGGGTCCGGCGCTGGTGCTCGCCGCGCCGGCGATGCTGGGGATTGCCCTGCTGGTCAAGCTCGACTCGCGCGGCCCCGTCCTGTTCCGCCAGGTGCGCACGGGGCTGAACGGCCGGCGCTTCGTCCTCCTCAAGTTCCGCTCGATGAACCACGACGCCGAGCGGCAGCGGGCCGCTCTCCAGGAGCGCAACGAGATGTCGGGCCCGGTGTTCAAGCTGAGCCACGACCCCCGCGTGACGCGCGTCGGAGCATTTCTCCGGCGCACGAGTCTGGATGAGCTGCCGCAGCTGTGGAACGTCCTGAAGGGGGACATGAGCCTGGTCGGGCCGCGCCCGCCGCTTCCCTCGGAGGTGAAGCAGTACGAGCGCTGGCACCGCCGCCGCCTGAGCATGAAGCCGGGGCTCACCTGCCTCTGGCAGACACGCGGCCGCAACCAGGTCGATTTCGACGAATGGATGAAGCTCGACATGGAGTACATCGACAACTGGTCGATCTCGCAAGACGTCAAGATCCTCCTTCGAACCATTCCGGCGGTGCTTTTCGCGCGCGGCGCGAAGTAGGCAGGTTCCCTGATGTGCGGCCTCTGTGGCCTGGTGCGCGATGAAGGGCTGCCGGAGGAGGCCGCGGAATGGGTCCGCGGGATGGCCCGGCGCCAGGCGCATCGCGGCCCGGACGACGAAGGCTTCTTCCTGGACCGCTTCGCCGCGCTGGGATCGAGCCGCCTCAGCATCGTCGACCTGGAGGGCGGGCGCCAGCCGATCGGCTCCGAGACCGGCAGCGTCCAGGTCGTTTTCAACGGTGAGATCTACAACTACCGCGAGCTGCGAGCCGAGCTGGAGCAGCGAGGCCATCGTTTCGCGACCCGGACCGACACCGAGGTCCTGGTCCACGGCTATGAGGAAGCCGGACCCGGGTTTCTCGCCCGGCTGAACGGCATCTTCGCCGTGGCGATCTGGGACGTCGCCCGGCGCCTGCTCCTGCTCGCCCGGGACCCGCTGGGCGTGAAGCCGCTGTATTACCGGGAGCTCCCCGACGGCTTTGCCTTCGCCTCCGAGATCAAGGCCCTCCTGAGCCTCCCCGATGCCACTATCGAGGTGGACGAGGAGGCCCTTGATCTCTATCTCGCCTTCCGCTTCGTTCCCTCGCCGCGTACCCTTTTCCGCGGTTTTCAAAAGCTCGGCCCCGGCGAGATGCTCGTCAAGGTGGCGGGGCAGCCGGCGCACCTGAGGCGCTTCGCCCTTCCGCCGCCGGAGATTGATCTACGCCCCGGACCCCGCGAATGGGAGGAGGAGCTGCTGCCACGGTTGCGCGCGGCGGTGCAGCGCCAGCTCATGGGAGATGTCCCGATCGGAGTGCTGCTCAGCGGCGGCATCGATTCGGCGGCGGTGCTGTCGCTCGCCGCCGAAACGGGTTCCGCCGGGATGCGCGCCTACACCGTCGGGTTCGCGGACTCCTCGCGCGAAGACGAGGTCGTCGCGGCCGCCCGGACGGCCCGGCGCTTCGGGGTCGAGCATTGCCACGTGACGCTGAGCGTCTCCGACTACCGATCCTGGCTGGTGCCTTGCGCCTACTCCCTGGACGAGCCGGTGGGAACCTCTTCGGTCGCCCCTTACGCGGCGCTCTGCGCGCTGGCGGCAAAGCAGCACAAGGTGGTTCTCTGCGGGCAGGGGGCGGACGAGCCGCTGGGGGGCTATCCACGGCACCTCGGTGAAAGACTCGCCTCAGCGCCTTACGGGCCGGCGCTGGAGCGTCCGGCCCGCTGGGCGGCGGCGCTGCGCCCCCGGTCCGACAGGCTGCAGCGCTCGAGCCGGGTGTTCGGCATCCGCGATCCGGTGCGCCGCATGGTCGAGGCGCTCACCCTCTTCCCGGCCGAGGAGGCGCGCCGGCTGCGCGGCCGGGCGCCCGATCCCGATTTCCTGCAGGCCGCCCTCCTGCCGGTGCTGCGGGGCAGCGAGCACCTGGATCCGCTGGCGCGCTTCCTCTATCTGGATGCGCGCTTCAGCCTGGCGGACGACCTGCTGCTCTATGGGGACAAGATCGCCATGTCGCAGTCGCTCGAAGTCCGCGTCCCGTTCCTGGACCTGGAGTTTCTGCGCTTCGTGGAGAGGATTCCGGCCCGCTGGCGGGTGGGGCTGCTGCGTCCCAAGCGGGTGTTGCGCCGGTCCCTCTCGCGCCTCCTGCCGCCCTCGATTCTGAATCGTCCGAAGCGCAATTTCGCCCCTCCCGATGCAACCTGGATGGGCTCCTCGCCGGAGGCTCCGGGCATGGGGTGGCTGATGGCGGCCGATTCCGCGGCAGCGGGCTATTGCAGGCGGGAGGAAATCGCCCGGCTCATCCGCGAGCAGGAGCAGGGAAGGCGGGATCGGCGGCGCCAGCTCTTCGCGCTGCTGGCCTTCGAGCTCTGGCATCGAGCCTTTCCCGGCGCGCGGGCAGATCTCTCTCACTCAGCGCCGGTCCGCTTTCAGGCCCTCACCTGATTCCCTCCGGGCGCCGGCTTCCACAGAAGAGCCCAAACCTCCCGGATCTGGCCGCGCGGACGGGACCGTGCGATCACCGCGCATGCGGGAAGAAGGAGGGCGAGGCTCCAGGGCCAGAGTGCCAGCGGCACGAACAGGATCGGCGGGAAGGCCACGATCCACGGCAGGGCCCTGCCGTAGCGGATGGCGACAAACCGCCTCACGCTCCGATGGAGCAGGATATAGGAGCCCATGGCGGCCAGCTCCGCGGCGCCGTAGCCCAACAGTCCTATGCGCGGCACCGCGATGAAAGCGGCCAGACCGAACAGCGCCGAATGAACAATGTTGGCCCGGGTTACCAGAAGATTTCTGCCGGTGACGTGCAGCAGCGCGGCGTGCATCCCGAAGACGGCGCCCGCGAAGAATCCCGCTGAGATGAAGGGCAGCACCTGCAGCGCGGGCGTCCACTGCTCGCCGAACAGGCGCGGCACCGCGATCGGCGCGGCCAGCGCGAACAGGGCGAGGGGAAAACCGACGGCGATCGCCTGCAGCCCCATCGCCTCCTCCACGGCGCGCTTCAGGCGATCGGTTTCCTGCTGCACCCGCCCGAGGGCCGCCAGCGACAGGCGGAAGGTTGCGGTGCGCACGAAGCCCAGCGATTCCACCAGGCGGATGGTCAGCGACACGAAGCCCACCGCCTGCGGCCCGAGGAAGCGTCCCACCACCAGCGGGTTCACCAGGGTGCGCAGGTTGTAGGCCCAGAAAGACGAGGAAAATCCGGCACCGTAGGTGAACATCTCGCGGACCAGTGAAGCGGACCATCTCCAACCGGGGCGGTATCCGGCGAGCACCCAGCTCGCCACGGTCGTCCAGACCTGCCACAGGACGTAGCCCGCCACCGGCGCCCAGAGTCCCGCCCCCCTCCATGCCAGCACCACCGCAAGGGCGTGATACAGGACCTGGCCGGTGGTCTCCAATCCGGCCACCTTGCGGTAATCGAGCGCACGCTCCAGCCGGGCGACCGCGGGAATCGGGATGACCGTGAAAGGCAGGACGGCCAGCAGGCATCGCAGCGGCGGAAGGTAGCGCGCATCTCCCAGCCAGCGGCCCAGCAGGGGAAGCGAGAGGAAGCCCAGGGCCGCAAAGGCCAGGGAGCCCACCAGGAGCAGCGAGAAAGCCTGGTTCTCGATCTCCCGGGTGGGATCGTCTTTGCGACGCACCAGATAGGCGTCGAGGCCCCAGCGCGCCACGCCGGCGAAGAAGGCGACGATCTCCAGGGCGCCGCGGTACAGTCCGTACTGCGTCGGGCCGATGAGGCGCGACACCAGCAGGACCCCGACGACCCCCGTGACGAGCCCGATGGCCTCGCGCGCTGAGAGATAGACGCCTCCTCGCAGGACTTTTTCTCGCAGCGCCAAACGGGTCGCTCCCCTGGATTCCAGGCCACGCGCGGGCGACATTGTATACTTAAGGCCCGCCGGGGAACGGCGGGGAGGAAGCGGCATGCCTCCCCCGCCAGGAGGGTCGCGAAGCGACGTGAGCGGTTTTTGCTACATCCATTCCGTGCGACGAGCCGATCGCGATCTCACCGATCGGCTGGTGGAGGCCCTTCCCGACGGCGCCACACGACGCATCGTCATCAAGCCCAACTGGGTGTGCCACCAGAGCGATCCCGAGTTCCCCATCGCGGCCCTGGTGACCAGCACCGATCTCATCGTCTCGATCATCGAGGCCTGCATCCGCCGTTACGCCGATCTCGAGGAGATCCTGGTCGCGGACGTGCCGATCCAGAGCTGCGACTGGCTGCGGCTCGTCCACCAGGCGGGGATCGAGCGGCTCGTCGCCCGGTTCGGCGGCCTGGCCCGGCCCCGCGTCACCGTGCGCGATCTGCGGGCGAGCCGCGTGCGATCCGTGAAGGGCTATCTGGTCGAAGAGCCCCCCTCCGCGGAGCATGGGGACCCGAAGGGCTTTGCCGACATCGTCCTGGACCACCAGAGCTTCCTCGAAGCGACCTCGGACGATTCGGCGTCATTTCGCGTCGCCGATTATTCTCCCGAAGAGACGAAGAGCAGCCATCGCAAGGGATTCCACCGCTACAGAGTCGCGCGCAGCCTGCTGGAATGCGATCTCTTCATCAACGCGGCCAAGATGAAGACCCATCAGAAGGCAGGGATCACCGGGGCCTTGAAGAACGTGGTGGGAATCAACGTCAACAAAGCCTATCTCGTCCATTATCGCGAGGGGGGCCTCTCGCGCGGAGACGAGTTCCCTCCCGATATCGCCTGGCCGGTCGTCCTGCAATCGCGGGTGCGGCGCTGGGCTCTGGGGCGCTCGCGGCCGGTGTTCGGAGTCCTGCGCACGGGGTGGCGCGGTTTCCGGCAGCTGTATGGTCTGGAGACGAAAGCGACCCGCGATCGGATCGGCCGCCCTTTCGTGCTGACCGGCGGATCGTGGTATGGCAACGACAGCATCTGGAGGATGATCTACGACCTGAACCGGGTGATTCTCCATGGGCGGCCGGAAGGAGGAGAGCTGGCCTCCGAGCCGCAGAGGAGATACCTGGCGGTGGTGGACGGCATCACGGCAGGGGAAGGCAACGGTCCCCTCCAGCCATTGCCGGTCGAAGCCGGCATCGTCGCGATCTCGGACAATCCTTTCCTGGCCGATTTCGCCTTGAGCCGCCTGATGGGGTTCGACGCGAAGAAAATCCCGCAGCTCGCGCACCATCGCGAATTTGGAGCGAAGAGCTGGGGAGATTTCGACCCGGCGAGCGCACGGCTGCACCTCGACGGGCGGGAGCTTTGCGGGATCGAAGCGCTCGCCGTTCTGCGGGTCTTTCTGCCGCCGGCCGGCTGGCGGGAGCACATCGAGCTCGCCGCGGCCTCCCGGGTGGCGTGAGGAAGAACATGGATGGCGTGACGCTGCTCACCGACTACAAGGGCCATTTCGGAAGCAAGCACGCGGCGGTGCCGTATCGCAGCGGCTTCGACCGGGACCTTCTGGCCCGCTCCTTCGCGCAGCACGGCTGGCGGGCCGATTTCCTGAGCTTTTGCGACGTCGATTTCCGCGCCGTCAACTGGCACCAGCGTCCCGTCCTCTATACCTCCGCCCAGGACCATGCGCTGCACTACAAGGCCTTCGTCGAGGATATCGTCCTGGGCCTCGAAACCGCCGGGGCCTGGGTGATCCCTCCGTTCCGGCTCCTGCGGGCCCACCACAACAAGGTGTTCATGGAGATCCTCCGGGACCTCCGCAAGCCGGGCGCGGCTTCCGATCTCGCTGCGCGATCGTTCGGCACTCTCGAGGAGCTGCGCCAGCGCATGGCGCAGCTTTCCGTCCCCGCCGTGGTCAAGCCGGCTGCCGGGGACATGGGGAAAAGCGTGATCCTGTGCCGCGACCGGTCGGAGCTGTTGCGCGGTGCCGCCCGGGTCAGCTCCAGCCGGCACCTGCCCACCGATCTCTGGGACCTGGGCCGCAGGATCCGACGCAAGGGATATCGACGCGAATCGCTGCATCGCAAGCGCTTCATCGTGCAGCCTTTTCTCGCGGGCCTCACCAACGACTGGAAGGTGCTGGTGTATGGGAGGAAATACTACGTCCTGCGGCGCCGCGTGCGCACCGGAGATTTCCGGGCGAGCGGCAGCGGCCGCTTCGAATTCGTGCGCGAGGTACCTTCCCAGGTGCTCGATTTCGCCTCCGCGGTTTTCGCAGGCTTCGAGGTCCCGCAGATTTCGCTCGACATCGCCGTCGATGGGGACCGGCTCCATCTCCTCGAGTTCCAGGCGGTCTACTTCGGCACCACGACCATCGACGAGGCCCCGTTTCATTTCGAGCGCTCTCCGACGGCATGGCAGCCGATTGACGGTGCCTCACGGGTCGAGGAAGAATTCGCCCTCAGCGTGGCGGAGTATCTGCGTGAGCGAAAATCAGAGCAGGGAGCTGGCACGGCCGCGCCGCGAGGCGCGGATCGCGCCGCCGATCCCCGGCCGCCGGTTCAAGGAGTCCTTCCCACTTGAGGACTCCCGGCGTCGCCGCAGAGGGCGGCGACCGCTCTCTGACCAAGCTTCGGCTCTACGGCTGTCTTGCGCTCACCGCTTCCACGGTGGCCGCAATCGCCATTTTGGAGATCGTGCTTCGTCTCTTCTATCCTCAAGATACTCTGTCGCCCCGCTGGGCCTATTCGCCGCATTACTGCACGACCGCCTATCCGGGCGCCCGGATGGTGCATGAGAGGCCGGGCCGCTGGCGGTTCGTCTACACCATCAACGCCGACGGCAACCGCGGACCGCGGCTCTCCCTGCCGCGCAGCGACGCGAAGCCGCTCATCGTCGTACTCGGGGATTCCTACTCGTTCGGCGCCGGAGTGGCGGACGGAGAGGAGTATTCCGAGGTCCTGGAGCGGGACCTCCATGGGGCGGCGCACGTGCTGAACCTGGCCCTGGGAGGCTGGGGGCTGACCCAGGAGATCCGCCGCTATTACGACTTCGGTGCCCTCTACGATCCGCGGGTCGTGATCCTGCAGTTCTCCGCCAACGACCCCGAGGACAACCTGAAATGTCCGGTGGCCCAGCTGCGCGACGGCCGCTTCGTGTTCCACGACTCGCACGCCGGGGTGTTCCGAATCAAGGACTTCCTCTCCCGCTCGCTGATCCAGAAGAGCCAGATTTACAATCTCGTGCGCGATCGGCTGTATCGCCTCATGGCAGGACGCGTGATCGAAAGGAGCCGTGCGGACCTGGCAAAGGACGGCGCGACGGCCGGGCTGGACGAGACGAACCACGCGCAGCTCCTCGAGGCCTTCGCGCGGGACCTTCATGCCCGAGGAGTGCGGCTGTTGCTCGTCACGGTCAATGGGCAGCTCCGGGAGTTTCCGAGAATCGAGGAGAAGGTGAGGCAGCTGGAAGCTGAAGGCCAGCTGCGCTTCTTTGACGCGGCCGACTGGCTCGAGGGGGAGCAGGATTACGCTTCTCCCGAAGGACACCTGTGGGGGACCAGAGCTCACCGGGTCCTGGGAGAGCGCCTGGCGGGGATTGTCGCAGGCCTGACGCCCACCTCGGCCGGGGCGCCGGGATCGTAGCGGCAGGGCAGGGCTGACAGGAGGACGATTGAAGATCCACTGCGTGGTGGGCGCGCGCCCCAATTTCATGAAGATTGCCCCGCTGATGCGGGAGATGCTGCGACACCCGGAGATGCGTCCCGTCCTGGTCCACACGGGGCAGCACTACGATCCGGAGATGTCGGAGGTCTTCTTCAACGACCTGGAGATTCCCTCGCCCGATCTGCACCTGGGGGTCGGTTCCGGCAGCCAGGCGTCGCAGACGGGCAAGGTGATGGTGGCCTTCGAAGCGGTGCTGGAGCAGGACCCGGCGGACCTGGTCCTCCTGGTCGGCGACGTGAACTCCACGCTCGCCTGCAGCGTCGTGGCGGCGAAGGCGGGCGTCCCCGTGGCTCACGTTGAAGCGGGATTGCGGAGCTGGGATCGAAGCATGCCCGAGGAGATCAACCGGATCGTGACCGACGCCTTGTCGACCTACCACTTCACGACCAGCCGCGATGCCGACGAGAACCTCCTGCGCGAGGGGGCCGAGCCGAGCCGCATCTTCTTCGTGGGCAACGTCATGATCGACACGCTGCTGCGGTTCCAGGGGAAGGTCGACCGATCCCCGATCCGCGCGCAGCTGCGCCTGCCGCGCGACTACGCGCTCCTCACGCTGCACCGTCCGAGCAACGTCGACGACGTGGCCCCGCTGAAGCGCATCTTCGCGGCGCTGGAAATCCTGTCTCGCCGTCTCCCCATCGTCTTCCCGATCCACCCGCGCACCCGCAAGATGCTGGAAGAGTTCGGTGTCTCCACGCAGGCGGCGGGGATCCGCACCCTCGACCCGATCGGCTACATCGATTTCATCCATCTCGAGAAGAACGCGCGGCTGGTCCTGACCGACTCGGGCGGCATCCAGGAGGAGACCAGCGTCCTGGGCGTTCCCTGCCTGACGCTGCGGGACAACACCGAGAGGCCGGTGACGCTGCGCGAGGGCACCAACGTCCTGGTGGGCAACGACACCGAGCGGATTCTGGCGGCGGCCGAAAGGGCGCTGGATGGGGAGCGCCGCGCCACCGCGGTGCCGGAGCTCTGGGACGGGCGGGCCTCCGAGCGGATCGTCGCGCACCTGCGCCGGATCGGGCTGCCCGACTGATCGGATTCCCTCCCGCCGTCCCCACAAAGCGGTATCTGTCCCAGCTTGGGGGAAGAACATGGGGATTTGCTACGCGGACGCCAAGGTCCTCTTGGATGCCCGAACCAGGGGGCTTTCGTTCGACACTACCCTGACCGTAGGCCACCAGGTCCTTTTTCTCCATCCCGCAGAAACCAGAACCCTGAAGCGGCTTTACAAGGAAAGATTCCCGGATTCCGTGAACGAGGCCTTGGTCAACTACGTCTTCGGTGATCCTTCGGATCAGTTTCTCCGGGATTTCCTGGGAGTCAGGTTGTTGAGGATTCTCGACTATTCCCAATATGAAGGCGCTGATCTTATTCAGGATCTCAATGAGCCGGTAACCCGTGATCTGTGGAACCGGTTCGATGCCATCATCGATGGCGGCTCCCTCGAGCATGTGTTCAACTTTCCCAACGCGATCTCGAGCCTCATGAAGATGTTGAAAGTGGGGGGGAGCATTTTCATCGCATGCCCAGCGAACAACCTGTGCGGTCACGGTTTCTATCAATTCAGCCCCGAGCTGATGTTTCGAGTCTTCTCGGAGGAGAATGGATTTCAGCTCCAGAGAGTTTTCTTCTGCAAAGCCATGTTCCCCTCTGTTGAAAGAACGCCGCACTCCGGAGCGGCCTACGAGATAGCGGATCCGATGCTTGTCGGCCGCCGGGTGGGTTTGGTATCGAATAAGCCCGTCATCATGAGAGTGGAAGCGAAGAAGCTCAGTGACCGGGAGCTGTTCAAGGTTCCACCTTTGCAAAGCGACTACCTCGTTGCGTGGCGTGGGGAAGGCCTCAGGAAGGAAGACAGATTCCTACGCAAATTGATTGCAAGATTGCCGAGCCGTGTTTCCAGAATGCTGCTTGGCGTTCGTGAGATGAGAGAATACTCACTCTCGAACTCCCACGTGTATCGAAAGCGCAAGCTGTGAGTCCATGCCCAAGATGAGGTGAGGAAGGCAGAAGGTGCCCCGCGCCGGGGCCTTGACAAGATCTCCGGATCAGGTCAGATTACGCGCGCCTTCCGGCGCGGCTCCCAACCTTCGCGCCGGGACGGCAGGCTGACCGACCGCCGGCAGGGCATACACGCAGTGGGGTTACTTGCTGCCGAACTTGCCTGATGCGGGCAAACCGATCGGGTTGGGAAGAAGGCGGAGAGTTACCGGCGTTGCGGGACCGATCCTCCCGAAAGGCCCTTTGGCTCCGTCTGTCGACCCGCCTCCTGGCGAAGCGTCCGCCGTCGCGCCGATCTTTTCGCGACGCGGCCGTGAGCCCGGCTCGTTTCCCGCCTTCCAGGTCCCGGAGATTCTCCATTCCACCCTACCGCCATCCTCCCGGTCCCGTCGCCTCACCCGCATTGCCTTCCCCAATCCCGGTCTCGCCACAGCATCTCCATTCACTCCCTCTGGAGGCAAGATGAGGCACCCGTCCGCGCCCGCAACCGAGAAGAAGCCGTACCACGCACCCGCCATCATCCATAGCGAGCAGGTCGAGGCGCGGGCCGTGAGCTGCATCAAAGGCCCCTCGCAGTGCAAGCCGGGGCCTGCCCAGTCCTGAAAGAGCCCGGGCAGGGTTCAGCGAAAGACCGGAAGGGATAGGTCCGGACGGCCTCTCAGCCGCGGTGCGCGAAGTCGAGAAGGGAGCAGATGGCGGAGCGCCGGTAGGCGCCGGTCTTGGGGTCCCGCTCGCCGAGATTCACCAGGCGGAAGCGGTCCTCCGCATCGGAGACCCTCTCTTCCAGGCGGACGATCGGCCGGTGGGGATCGGAAGGATTGGCCTTCACCACGACCGCCTCCTCCCCCGTGTCGAGGCGGATGCGCGTGCCCGGCGGAAAAGCCCCTACCATCCGGATGAACAATCGGACCAGGACCGGATCGAACAGCTTGCCCGACTGCTGGCGGAGGATGTCGAGCGCCTGCTCGGGAGGAATCTCGCGCTGGTAGCTGCGATCGCTGCGCATCGCGTCGTAGGCGTCGGCCAGGGCCACGAGGCGGCTGGCGAAGTGCTGCGGCAGGGGACGCGGAAGCACCGGATAGCCCGACAAATCGAAGCGCCGGTGGTGCTCGAAGGCCACCACGAGCGCCAGGTCCCCCACTCCCGGGGTCTCGCGCAGCAGGTGCAGCGAGTCGACCGGGTGGCGGCGGAGGACCTCGACCTCGGCCTCGCTCAGACGGCTGCGCTTCTCCAGGATCTCCGCCGGGATCCTCACTTTCCCGAGATCGTGCATCAGGGCGGCGGCGCCATACTCGCGGATCACCTCCGCATCCGAGCTGAGGGCCTGGACCTGAGCCATCGTCAAAATGGCGACGTTCACGACGTGGGTGGCGGCATACTCGGGCGGCTTGCGGCGGGCCGTCTGCATCAGCAGCGGCGCCGGGTCGCGCGCCAGGTGCTGCATCAGCCCCTCCACCAGCGTCAGGAGCTGGCGGGTGCGCAGGAACCGGCCGCCGCGGGCGCAATCCATGGCTTCTTCCAGTCCGTCGACGGTGTCGCGATAGGCGCGCGCCTCCGGAGTGATTTCCTCCTCGGCTAGCTCCGTCTTTCCCGTCGTCTCGTGCCGCCCGACCCGGATCCGGCTGACTCCGCGTCCGGCCAGCAGGTCCTGGGCAGCGGCGGAGGACGAGACCGACCGGACGGTGGCGCGATCTCCCGCCAGGACCTCGAGCAGGCTGCCGAGATCGGTGCGGGTGAAGCCGCGCTGGAAGGTCAGCTTGTCGATGCCGTGGGAGCGCAGCTCGCGCGAGAGGTGCGAGAGCGGCTCTTCCTGCTCCTCCCAGGGAAGGCCGTCGGCGAGCAGGTGGTCACCGAGGACGCCCAGCTGGATCTCGTCGCGGCTCACCATCAGGTTGTGCAGCGACTGCTCCAGCCGGGCGAGGCTGCGCTCGAAGGCCGGATGGTGGGCCGGATGGTTGCGCCGGCCGTTGAGCGCCGAGATCAGGTTGCGCACCAGCTCCAGGTAATCGGGCGCTGAGCTCATGCCGCGGCCTCCGAGGCGGGCAAGTCGGGAGGATCGACAGGCGGCTCACCGCCGCTCGTCAGAGTCGTGCAGGTGTCGCGGACCACGCGGCGCGCGCTCTTGGCGCCGGCGCGCAGGGCGTCGATGGCCTCGTCCGTCCCGATGCGGTACAGCGCCTGGGCCGCCTGCGTGCGCAGCGTGTCGCCGGTCGACAGGGGCAGCCAGAAGCCGCGCAGCAGGATGCGGCTCAGGAGCGGGACCGCTTCCGCCGCCTCCATCTCCCCGAGGATGGCGATTGCGTCGCGGGCGGCGCGCCCGTCGGAGATCATCCGGCCGGTGCGCGCCAGCCGCTTGGAGAAGAGGGCCACGGTATTCTCGCGATCGATCTCGCCCAGGACCCGCGCCGCCACCGTGCACACCTCCGGATCGAGGATCGCCTTGCGCAGGTGGGCGATGGCCCGCGAGCCGCCTATCTTCCCCAGCGCTCCCGCCGCCTCGCGACGCACGCGCGGCTCGGGATGCATGAGCAGCCCCGCCAGCGGCTCCACCAGGCTCTGGCCGCCGATCTCGCCGAGCAGCAGCGCCACGTTGCGCACCAGGAACCAGGAGGAATCATCCAGCCGCTTCAACAGCACCGGCATGGCGGCCCGTCCCAGGGAGGAGAGCACCGCGATGATGCCGCGGCGGACTTCCCAGTTCTCCTCTTCGCTCAGGGCGTCGGTGAGCACCGGCGCGGCGATGCCTCCCAGCTCCTTGAATTCGATCCCGGCGCGGCTCTTCTGCTCTTCGGTCAGGTGCTCGAAGTCGGTGCGAAAGACGCGCACCATCTGCTCGACCACCGAGCGGACCCGCCGGTCCATGCCGAAGCGCCCCGGCGCCTTGTGGTCCTCGCCGCGCAGCTCGGAGATCGAGCGCACCGTATCGGCCAGCAGACCCATTCTCTCGCGTCCCGACATGCGCCGGGCGCGCCGCTCGAGATCGTCGCGCAACGACTCGATACGCGCCGCGTCCTTCTCGGCATCGAGCGCGCCCATGATCACGCGGCAGGCATGATCCGAGATCGCTTCCGGCGCGAAGGCCGCAACGAACCCTTCGTCGGCCTCCAGCGCCTGGCGCAGCGGGGCGTCCAGGCCCAGATGGCGCTCCGCCTCTTCGAGGGTGGCATGGGCGGTCTCGGCGAGATATTCCTGGTCCGATTCCACCAGCAGTCCCTGCAGCGACTGCCAGACCCGATCCAGCTCGACACCGTCCTCGGCCGCGGCCGCGATCGCGGCGGTGATGTCGCCGAAATAGGGGGCGGTCTTGCCGCGCACCGAGAAGACGCGGGCGCAGGCGGCGAACAGACGCGGGCTGAGCTGGCGCTCCGCCTTCACGAACGACCCGATCAGGTCGGCCACGCCCGTTTCCGACAGGCGTGCGGCCGTCAGCTCCATCAGGTCCCCCTGGTCCGCTCCGACCGGCGCCTTGACGAGCATCAGGTCCATGCGCAGGCGCCCCGCGAGGACGGGCAGGGCTTCGGCCAGGCGACCGGAAAGCGCCTCGAGACTCTCCGGCGTCTCGCGGCCCACTTCCTGCGCAAGGCGCTGCATCAGCTTCGGCAGGTCGCGCGAGGAGCCGACCATCGGGTGCTCCAGCCATTCACGCAGGCGCCCCGGCTCCGAAGCCAGGCTGCGGAGCAGGGCGCGCACGCCGGCGGGCGCGGTCTTCGCCCCCTCCAGCAGGTAGGAAGCGAGAAGCGTCTTCCAGGCGCCACGCTCTTCCTCGGTGGCCGCACCTTCTCCCGGGATCGACTCCACCTCCGACGCCAGGATCCTCTCGAGATCGATCTCCTCCAGGGTAATGGTGCTGATGCGCCGATCGGCCAGCTGGCGGGCCAGCCCTCCCGTCGACCCGAGGGTGCGCGGATCGCTGCCGAGCAGGCGCAGGAAATCGGTCAGCGTGGCGGTGTCCAGCCCGCGGCGAAGCGTCAGACGCGCGATGCCGCGGTTCAGCAGGAACGAGGAGAAACCTCTCAGGACGGGATCGGAGTCGGGGAGATAGGCCCCGCGATGCATGATGCCGGCCTCTCCGAAGGATATAGACAGCTCGGTTTCCCGGTTGAACAGTAATCCGAGAAGGTGATGGACTCGGTCCACTGCCACACGCACCGCCGGGTTGTCGGAGGAATAGAAAGACACCACCTTGGTGGCGGTCGACAGTTCGCGGATGACCCGGCTGATCGGCTCGACCGGGTCCTGGGCATTGAAGGGCATCGACTTAGGCGCTCCGTCGCGACCGGGGCATCGCGACCGTGGAAATATAGGTTCGGCAGGTGGGGGAGGCCATCGGAGAGGAAATCGCCCGTATGGTGGGCCACTGATCCGAATATAGTAATCCCCCCATGGTGGTGCGAAGCTTGTGGAATCTCCCCAGGCCCCGCCCGGGGGGGATGCAAAGCAAGCTTTGGAACGATGTTATCTTTCTGGAAACAAATGACTAAACATTCCATTCCCAACAAGCTCTGCACCACCATGGTCGGGTTGGTTTTGCTGGTGGGTTGCTGGAAGAAGGCGGCCCCGGCCCGGCCGACACCCGACCTTTCCTACCTGCCGGGCGATGTCTTCTTCGTCGCCTACGCCGACACGATCGCCTTGAAGCGGTCGCCCCTGTACCGCGACTGGGACGCTTCGGCTTCCGCCGGCTCGGAGCATTTCATCGAAGCCAAGACCTTCCTGCGCCGCCTCGGCATCGATCCGGAGAAGGATGTGGATGGAGTGATGCTGGCTTGCCGGCCGCGCGGCGAAGGAGGGGAATGGTCGGCACTGCTGCGCGGCAGGTTCGATCTGCCGAAGATGCAAAAGGGGCTGGCGGAGCCCTCCTCGCGGATGGCGGCGGAGCCTTACGGCAAGTGGACGATCTACAGCCTGGCGGTCGTCCCCGAGGTGGGGGATGTCTCACTCACTCCGGTCGATGAGGGCACGATTGCGCTGGGTAAGGCGGACTCGCTGCGCGCCATCCTCGACACTCGCGACAAGGGGAAAGCTTCTCTCGCCGGCAATCCGCTCATGAAGAAGATGATGCCGGGCCTTCCTGCCGAAGCGCAGATCTGGGCGCTGCTGGACGGTCAGGCGCTGCGCCGCGTGAGCGGCAGCGGCTTCGGCGTGGGCCCGGGCGGCATCCGTGCGGGCGGCCTCGAGTCGGTGGTCTCGGCCAGCCTGGCGGCGACCCTCGAGCAGGACATGGCGCTCGATCTGCTCATCGGCAGCGACTCGCCGATACGCGCCCGCAGCCTGGCCGACACTCTGAAGGGGATCGTCGGCTTCGCCAGGCTCGGCTCGGGGGCGAGCCATCCCGAGCTGGACAAGGTGATGGACGCCCTGCGCGTCAGCCACGAGGGGGACCAGGTCCATGTGCGCTTGAAGATGACCGCCGAGATGGTCAAGAAGCTCGAATCGGAAATGGAGCGGACCGCGGAGCCGGCCGCGGGATCGGGCAGGTAGCAGAAGGCGGCTTATTCTTCGTCGGAGCCCGAGAAGAGCGATCCCATGCGGTAGCGCAGCTTCCCGAAGAAGACATTCAGGCTGTGATTGCGGGGCAGGCCGCGGAACACGGGCCGGCTGCGGCGCTCCAGCCGGTTCATCTCCTCCTTGATGCGGCGATGCCCGGGCTTGAGGGCCAGCCCTTTGCGGAAGGCTTCGAAGGCCGGCTTCTTCTGCCGGTTGCGCAGGTAGGCGATGCCGAGATTGCAGAACAGGTCGGCGTCGAAGAACTCCCGCCGCGCCGCCTGCTCGCACAGCTTCAGCCCTTCCTCCGAGCGACCCTGCGACAGGTTGAGCGCCAGCCCGAGGTAGGACAGGTGTCGCATCTTCACGCCGCTGGCGGTGCTCTCCTGCCGGTCGAGCTCGATGGCGGCCTGGATCAACTTGATGGCTTGCTGGTAATGCTTGCCCTCCAGCGACTCGATGCCGCGCCGGAACAGATCGTCGGAGGTCTGGAAGGCGGGTTGTGCTTGGGAAGACATGGATCCCCTGTGACAATAAAGGGCGCTCCGATGGCCCATGGGGAATATAGGCCCGCTACCCGCCGAGTCAACCGACTCGTTTCAATGAGGGAAGTTGTAACCGAGGACCTGGCCGTGTTTAGGCGAGCAGAGACTTCATGTCTTCGACGAGCGGCGTAAAGTCGTACTCGCGGCCGCCGAGGCGCTCCAGCGCGTCGGCATGCGAGATCCTTCCGCCACCCTTCCAGAGGTCTTTCAGGAACCCTCCCGCTTCCTTGCGCCGCCGCCAGGTTTCTCCGAAGCGCTCCTTCAGCCGGCGGCGCAGCAGCGTCTCCAGCAGCATGCCGCGCAGGTAGACCGCCGAGTTGAAGTGGAAGTCGGTGAAGTAGAGGTAGGCCTCGGGGGCGAAGTGCACCGAGCAATGCTCCTGGATCATGTCGGAGAAGATCACGTCCTTGCGCTCGAAAGACTCGTCGGCGTGCAGGACCAGCTCGTAGCGGAACTGGGTGGCGAGGAGCCGGATGAAATAGACCTCCTTCAGCGCCAGGATCTGCCGCAGCGGCTCGAGATGGGAGGAGACCCCGGGGCGCGCGGCCAGCCACTCCCGCTCCAGCAGCACCTGCGAGAAGAGATGTCCGGAGGCCTGGATCACCGAGGGAGCGGCCAGACTGCGGAACTCGAAGGGGAGAGAGGCTTCGACATGGGCCCGATGCATCGCCTCGCCCACCTGCTGCACGAACTGGCGCAGCGCCGCGTGACCCGCCTTGGGCCGCAGGGCGACCACGATTTCTTCCGGAATGCGGATCGGATAGGCGCAGGAGCGGTGCGATTTCCCCTCGCGCTCCTCCAGGTCGTACGCCACCCGCCCGTTGGCCGTGGGATCGAGGCCGAGCCCTTTCGAGAGATCCTCAGCCACGGCCGCCATGTCGCCTTCCGGAAAAAGGGGGTCGAACTCGGCGCCTCCCAGCAGGAAGGCCATGTCCTCGCGCCGCAGGTCGTCCAGCGCCAGGCCGAGGCGCGATTTCGCCATCCTCTCCATCATCTCGACGTAGATGTCCTTGGTGTCGGCGAGCAGCTTGCCGGCGGCGTCACCCAGGCCTTTCAAGTCCACGCCCAGCCGGCGCGAGCAGAAGGGGATGTGGCCCCCCTTGTTCAATCGGCCGGAGAGGTCGTGGGTGGCCTTGAGGCTCTCGAGAAGGATGGTGTTGCACTTGGCGAAGACGCGATGCTGCTCGCTGCCGATCAGCAGCCGCACCAGGCGGTCGGGCTCGGCCGCCAGCGCCGCCTGGCTCTTGCGGAACGGCATCGTCTTCTTCTGAATCTTGAGGGAGGCTTTCCCCTGCTGGGCGTAGAGCCGGTTCTGGAACGGTGCGGCGTGGCTCTCGATGAGCAGGTCGATCAGAAGATTCAGCAGGTTGATCAGCCGCTGCGCCTGGTCGCCGCTCGCCTTGTCGAGCGCCTGGCGCGCCGCCATCACCGAGTCGGCGGTGGGTAGATCGGCGTACTCCGCCTCGATGTCGGGAAGATCGGTCTCCGACTTCAGGCCGGAGGCGAACAGGTACTCCTCACGGTTCACCGCCTCGAGGTAGGCTTCGCAGCGCTTGGAAAGCTCCTCGGCGGCCAGGGGGGCGTGTCGTCGCTTCATTATTCCAGCCGTTTTCTCTGCAGGTCCTCGGCGACCCGGAAGATCCGGTCCACCTGGCGATCGAGCTCCTGCAGCGTGGCGTCGAGGTTCAGCGCCGGGGAAGAGAGCTTGAGGGCCTTGGTCGACAGGGCCCGGACGATGGTAAGGGGCTGGCTCATGTCATGGAACGTCTTGCGGAAAACCCGGATCAGCGCCTCCTTGAGCAATCCGTTGGCTCGTGCGGCGATCTCTCCCGGGTCGGCGGTGACAGCGACCTCCTCCAGCGGCTCGTCGAGCGCCCCGCGCCGGAGGGCTGTCGCGCCGTCGGGACGCAGCAGCAGGATCGGGAGATGGGCGTCCATTTCGCGTCCCTCCCAGAAAGCCTGGGGCTCGGCAGCCTCTGCGCCGTCCGAGCACTCCAGGATCAGGACGCGCGGATCCATCTGATGGACGCGCTCGGGGCTCGCCTGCTGCGGCGCCACGCAGGTGACCTCGAAGCCGGCCGCCTGCAGGGCGGGGAGCAGCCGCGCGGAAAGGGAATCGGTGGCTGCCAGCAGCGCCGGGGCCGATTTCACGGCGCCTCCTCGTCGGGCGGCAGGTGGATCAGCTCGATGCCGATCTCCCGGGCGATGCGGATGCTTTTTTCATCCCGGTAGAACTCGCCGTAGAAGATGCGCCGGATGCCGGAGTTGGCGATCATCTTGAAGCAGTTCCAGCAGGGGCTGGCGGTCGTGTAGATCTCCGATCCGCCGATGTTCACGCCGTTTTTGGCGGCCTGCAGGATGGCATTGGCCTCGGCGTGGATGGTGGCGACGCAGTGGCCGTTCTCCAGGTCGTGCCCCACCTCGTCGCAGTGGGGCATGCCGCGGATCGACCCGTTGTAGCCGGTGGACAGGATCGTCCGGTCCCGCACGATGACCGCCCCGACGAACTTCCGGTCGCAGGTCGAGCGCGTCGCCGCCTGGCGGGCGATGTTCATGAAGTAGTGGTCCCATCCGACGCGCTTGCGCTGGGTCATGTGACGCGCTCGAGAGAGCTAACCCTTCTTGATGGATGCCTTCTTGATGACGATGTCCTGCACCGGACGGTCGTTCTGGCCCCTGGGGGAATTGGCGATGGCGTCGACCACCTCCATGCCCGAGAGCACCTTGCCGAAGATCGAGTATTTACCATCCAGGAACTTGGAGTCGGCCTGCACGATGAAGAACTGGCAGGAGGCGGAATCGGGATCCTGGGAGCGCGCCATCGACACCATGCCGCGCACGTGGCTGGCCTTCTCCGGCGAGCTGAACTCCGCCTTGAGCTTGCGCGGGCCGTCTCCCATCCCCCAGCTGGCGGTGTCCGGAGTCTTGCTGTTGGGGTCGCCTCCCTGGAT
>DASTZC010000198.1 GCA_035764505.1 Candidatus Polarisedimenticolia bacterium | reverse complement strand
CGGCCGCATCGAGCTGAAAGCGGAGACGGACGGGAGCGACGTGGTGGTCACGGTCAAGGACAACGGCATCGGCATCCTGCCGGAGATGCTGCCGCGGATCTTCGAGCCTTTCGCCCAGGTCGATCGCTCCCTGGCGCGCGCCCAGGGAGGGCTCGGCATCGGATTGACCCTGGTCCAGCGGCTGCTCGCAATGCACGGCGGGACGGTCGAGGCGCGCAGCGAGGGACCCGGCAAGGGCAGCGAGTTCGTCGTCCGCGTCCCGATCGCTTCCTCCCGGGCGGCCGGGGCGACGGCCGGTGAAGCCGGAAAAGATGCGTCCGTCGCCTTCCCCACGCGCCGGATCCTGATCGTCGACGACAACAAAGATGCCGCCGACAGCCTGG
The DNA here is from genome assembly GCA_035764505.1 of Candidatus Polarisedimenticolia bacterium. NCBI lineage: Bacteria > Pseudomonadati > Acidobacteriota > Candidatus Polarisedimenticolia > Candidatus Polarisedimenticolia bacterium. The sequence goes on along the minus strand of DASTZC010000198.1, from coordinate 2,420 downwards.
GCATGCTGATGCGCATGCTGGGCCACGAGGTCCACACGGCCCACGACGGCCTGGAAGCGGTGGGTGCCGCGGCCACCTTCCAGCCGGAAGTCGTACTCCTGGACATCGGATTGCCGAAGCTGAGCGGCTACGAGGCCGCGGGGCGGATCCGCGAGCAAAAGGGGTTAACGGGGGTGCGATTGGTCGCGCTGACCGGCTGGGGGCAGAGCGAGGATCGACGCCGCTCCCAGGAAGCGGGATTCGACTTCCATCTGACCAAGCCGGTCGAGATCGATCTTCTGCAGGAGATTCTCGCTCAGCCGATCTCCGAGGTCGCTTCCCCCGAACTACGCCCGGCCCCCGCCGACGCAGGAGTTCCGGCGCCGGCTCCGGATCCCACCAGGCCACCGTCCGATCTCTGAGGCCTGCGCTTCACTTCTCTCCTCTCCTTGACAGCTTAGGAAAGAGCGCCTACACTCCTAACTCATTTAGGAGGGTGCGATGGGGGGACAAGCCCAGCTGCTTCCGGGAACGCTCGATCTCCTGATTCTCAAGGCCGTCTCGCTCGGCCCGCTGCACGGCTACGGCATCCTGCTGCGCATCGGGCAGATTTCCGGCCAGGCGCTCACGATCGAGCAGGGAGCGCTCTACCCGGCCCTGTTCCGCCTGGTGCGCCAGGGACTCCTGGCGGCGAGCTGGGGGACTTCCGACAACAATCGCCGGGCCAAGTTCTACGAGCTGACCGTCTCCGGCCGCAAGCGCCTGCGCGAGGAGAAGCGCGAATGGGACCGTCTGGCTTCGGCCATGGCCGCGGTCCTCGCCGCCGAGCCGGGGGAAGTATGAAGATGTTGGCCTACCTGCGCTCCCTGGCCGCCCGCTTCTTCCGGCGAGCTGACCTGGAGACCGACATCGAGGAAGAGCTCGTCTCACACATCCAGCACCGGGCCGACGATCTCGAGCGCGGCGGCGTGAATCGCGCCGAGGCGGAGCGCCAGGCCCGCCTGGAGTTCGGCGGCCGCCAGCGTTTCCGCGAGGAGTGCAACGAGGCGACCGGCGGCAACTTCATCGAGACTCTGGGGAAAGACGTCGCCTTCGGTTTCCGCGTGCTGCGCAAGTCCCCGGGATTCACCCTCATCGCCGTCGGGACCCTGGCGCTGGGGATTGGCGCGAACGCGGTGGTCTTCGCCGCCCTCAACGCCCTGGTACTCCGGCCGCTGAACGTGCCGCGGGCCGACAGCCTCTACTCGGTCCACCGCGTAAGCGACAACTCCGCCAATCAGTCCTATCTCGATTATCTTGATCTGCGCGAGCGCAACCGCAGCTTCGAGGATCTTGCGGCCTACGGCATCATGACGGCCTCGGTGGACCCGGGTAACAATCCGACTCGCGCCTGGCTCCTGGCGGTGAGCGGCAACTATTTCGACGTTCTCGGTATCCGCCCGCAGCTCGGCCGCTATTTTCACGCTTCTGACGAGCACGGACCGAACAGCGCCCCCTACCTCATTCTCTCGCACGCATTCTGGCGCAGCCGCTTCCAGGGGGATCCGGGCATTGTCGGCCGCGTCGTCCAGCTGAACCGGCACCCCTTCACCATCCTGGGGGTCGCGCCGCCTGATTTCCGGGGGACGCTGCTCATCCTCTCCCCCGACGGCTTCGTGCCGATGATCAACCAGGAGCAGGTGGAGAGCCTCAACGTCCTCGACAACCGCGCCGCGCGCTGGATCTTCATGACCTTCGGGCATCTGAAGGAAGGCGTGACGCCGCAGCAGGCCGGGGCCGATTTCACCGCTCTGAGCGCCGAACTGGAAAAGACCTACCCGAAGGAGCACCAGCCGGGAGTCTACGCGGTGGCGCGCCCGGCGCTCTACGGCGAATACCTCGGCGGCCCGGTGCGCGCCTTCATGAGCGGGCTGATGCTGCTGGCAGGGCTGATCCTGGTGGCGGCCTGCGCCAACCTGGGGACCCTGTTCGCGGCGCGCGCCTCCGATCGCTCTCGGGAGATCGCCCTGCGGCTGGCCCTGGGAGCCGGACCGCTGCGCATCCTGAGGCAGCTCCTCGTCGAAGCCCTGCTCATCGCACTGATGGGCGGCGCGCTGGGCCTGTGGGGCGGCATCCTGCTGCTGAGCTGGCTGTGCGCCTGGAATCCCTTTCCGCAGTTCCCGATCAACGTGCCGCTGTCGCCGGATCGCAACGTCTACCTCGTGGCTTTGCTCCTGACCGTGGCGAGCGGCCTGCTGTTTGGAGCCGTCCCCGTGCGGCAGGTGTTGCGCACCGATCCGCACGAGGTAATCAAGGCAGGATCGGTTGCGAAGACAAGGCGGCGGATCGGCGCGCGCGATCTGCTCCTCGTCGGGCAGATCGCCATCTGCGCCGTGCTGGTGACCTCCTCCCTGGTCGCGGTCCGCGGGCTCGTGCGCTCCATGACCAGCCGGCTCGGCTTC
>DASTZC010000197.1 GCA_035764505.1 Candidatus Polarisedimenticolia bacterium | reverse complement strand
GCCAGTAGGGGGCCTTACGTGCAATGAGCGAGCGGCGGCGACGCTTCTTCGGATGTGCCGCGGCACTCATCGGTGGAATGGGGGGGGTGGGGGGGGCCAGCCCTTCCAGGTCGGTTCGGCCCAGCCTTTCCACCCGGGATGGTCGAGCTGCTTCTCGATGAAATCGACGGCATTGAAAGGCACCGACACCAGCCTCCCGCGGAGGGCCCGTGTCAGGGTCTTCATGTCCTTTTGGACGAGGTACCAGCCCGCATCCCTCAGCGCTGCCGCGGGATCATCGAGGAGAGCCTCGAAGAATTCCCGGTTGCGCATGGCTTTGTTCGCGACCTTGGCAAGTCGCGCGCGAGCCAGACGCACGCGCCGCGTCGATCGGCTGGTGCCTTTCTTCTTTTTCCTGCTCATCCTGTTCTTGCTCATCGCTTCCCCCTTTGGTCGTTACCCTTCGGCTGTCCCGGACCCCCCGGACTCGCCATTCTCTCCAGCTCCGATGCCACGCTGCCGAGCCCTTTCGCGCGGCTGATTTCCGCCAGCTTCCTATAGATCGGCACGAAGTCCGCGGGCTCGATCTCGGCTCCCGGCTGGCCGGCGCGCTCGGCGAGCAAGGTCTCCCAGCGCTTTGCTTCTTCGGTGGCTCCCTCCGACAGAGCGATTGCCTGCAAGAGCGCGTAGACTCGTGGATCGGGATCCCCAAGCTCGTGCGACACCATCAGGCCAGCCTTCGCCTCATTCACGTGCCCCTCCATCACATTGCACCAGCCCCAAAGGGGATACAGAGGCGGGTAATCCCATTTCTCGGCGACGGGACTCTGCATCGACCGTATCGCCCCCTCGCAGTCGCCATGTCTCGCGCGGTTGTCCGCGAGATTCACCAGCAGGATGTTGTTGCCGGGGGAGTAGCCCAGGGCCACTTCGAGGTGCGCCTTCTGTGCCTCGGCGTCATTGGCGATGTAGGCGCCGGCCCATCCGATCATCGCCTGCTCGAACGGACTGGCCTTCGGCTCCAGCTCCAGGAGCTTTGCTTGATGCCGGCGGGCCTCCTCCAGATCGCCGGTCCTCGCGAGGGTGGAGACGAGCCAGATGCGTGGAGCGACGAAATCGGGATCGAGATCGACGGCGCGCTCCAGGAAACGCTTCCCTCCTGACTCGCCATGGTGGATGTACCGGCTGGCCTGGAGGAACGCCCTGACCGCCGCGACGTTGCGCCGGCGCGCGCCGATCCAGGGCCTCAGGCTCTTGTCGGGCCGGCCGGCACCGCTGGCATCCAGCGTTTCCAGAATCTCGATGGCGAGCGACGAGGCAGCGGACGCAAGGTCCGCCGTCTCCTCGAGGGTCGCCTGGTAGGCCGAGAATACCTCTCCGGTCTTGGGATTCTCCAGCCGCAGGCGGATCTCGAAGGCATCGCCCGTCGGAAGAATGCTCCCGTTGACGATCCAGGAGACCCGATTGCGCGTCATCAGAGCGCGTATGCCGTCCGCGTCTCCGGACGGCCCGCCGGCGGCATCGCCGGGTAGCCGGTTCAGGCTGAAGGGATCCACCACGCCGATTCCCGGCACGCCGGTCAGCTCATCCGCGAGCATCGCCTGGAAGACCTCGGGCCAGTCTTTGCGCTCGTCCCCCGCGAGGAGGCTTTTCGGGGCGAGGATGGCGATTCGCAGCGGCTCGGCCGCCGGCGGCAGGGGCCCCACGGGGTGCCGGGGCCATTGGCGCACCGCGACCACGATGACCAGGGCGAGCGCGGTGAGAGCGAGCGCCACGAGGAAAGGCTTCGAACGCAGCACTCCCTTTTTGCCGAAGCCGACGTACACCTTGCGGCGGGACGCGGTGAGGTGACGTTGGAAGGCGCGCAGATCCGCCAGCAGGTCGGCGGCCGACTGATAACGCTCGTCCGGCCGCTTTGCCAGGCACTTCCGGGCAATCCGCTCGAGCTCCTCGGGAATCGCATAGTTCAGCCGGGAAATCGCCTCCGGCTCGCGATGCAGCACTGCGTCCAATCCGGTGATCTCGTCCGTGTCGGGGAATGCCGGCCGCCCCGTGCACATCTCGTAGAGAAGGACCCCGAAGGAGAACAGGTCGCTGCGTGGATCGACGTCCCGTCCCAGCGCCTGCTCGGGGGCCATGTATCCGGGAGTCCCGGCGAACCTTCCCTTCTCCCCGGACGTGCTCGCCGTGGAGAGGGAAGAGGCCTCTTCCGGTCGCACGTAGCGGCGCGCCAGCCCGAAATCTGTCAGGCGCGCCCGGCCATCCTTCGAGAGCAGGACGTTGCTCGGCTTGATGTCCCGATGGAGCAGATGATGCTCATGCGCGGCGCCGAGCGCATCGGCGATCCCGAGTGCATGCTTGACGATCTCCTCGAGCAACAGAGGCTTTCCGGTGGCGAGCCGGTCGCGAAGATCGCCCCCCTCCACCAGCTCCATGGCAATCCAGGGCCGGCCCTCGACTTCGAAGGCTTCATACACGGGGACGATGTGCGCGTGAGAGATGGCGGAGGCGGCGCGTGCCTCGCGCAGGAACCGACGGCGGTAGTCCTGGTCGGCGAGACTTTCGGGATGAGGGGACTTCAGCGCGACGTTGCGTCCCAGGTTGAGATCGCGCGCGCGATAGACGATCCCCATCCCGCCGCGCCCGATCTCCGAGAGGATCTCGAAGTGCGACAGGCGCGTGGGCTGGGCGCCTCCTGCACTTGCCGCGGGCCCGGACGCGTCTTCCATTACTTGACTCGAGGCAGGCGCGTGCGTGCGCGCGATTCGGTCCGATGCGATGGCTCGAATCCGGCTCTCATGACGATCTCGATATGGGGGTGACGTCCCACACGTCCAGTTGTGGGACATCCTACACTGGATCGCCTGCAAGTGTATCCAGATGTGGGACCTACCCGCGGGGTAAGCGGAACTCTCGCGATCCTGGGGTGATC
>DASTZC010000196.1 GCA_035764505.1 Candidatus Polarisedimenticolia bacterium | reverse complement strand
CTGGATGAATTCGGCGGTGGCGTAGTACCAGAGCCTGTCCCGGATGAAGGCTCCCGACACCGAGACGAACGGCTTCAGATCGGTGAAGGAAAGCTGGTTCACGTCGGCGGATCCGGGAAAACCCCCGGCGAGCTCGGGCTTTTCGGGATCGGCGCCGTCGTGATCCAGCCGGTCGGTGCGCAGGAAGAACTTGAAGGAGCCCTGGAACTCGTTGCCTCCCGACTTGGTGAGGATGTTGGCGAACCCTCCCTGGGCCCGGCCATAGCTGGCATCGGCCGCCGAGGTGATGACCTCGATCTCCTGGATCGATTCGACGTTGAGGTTCTGCCCGTACAGCCCGGTGAAGGGGTCGGTGGTGCTCACGCCGTCGACCAGCGTCACGACGTCGACGTCGCGCGCGCCATGGATGTTGGGGTTGCCGGTCTTGTTGACGTCGGTCACGCCGGGAGCGAGAACCAGGATGTCCTGGTAGTCGCGCCCGAACAGCGGCAGCTCGGCGATGAACTCGGAATTGAAGGTGGTGGACGCGGTGGCCGACTCGGTGTTCACGACGTCCATCTTCCCCTGCACCCGCAGGTACTCGCGAGCCTGGGATTCGGGGAGCAGGACGAGGTCCTGGATGAGAGTTTCGCCAGGCTTCACCACCAGGTCGGCGATTTCCAGGGTGGCGCGCCCGGGAAGCGATGCCGCGAGGCGGTAGCTCGTCCCGGGCTGTAGCCCCGAGAAGGAGTAGGTCCCATCCTCGGCCGAGCGGGCTGTCTGCTCCGGCTGCTCCTGATGGTCGCGGCGCAGGACCAGGAGGACCGCGGGGAGGGGCTCCCCGCTACGGTCGATGATCCGTCCGCGCAGGACGGAATCGGGTCCGGCGGACAGAATGGTCCCGGGAAGCGCCAGGATCAATAGTAGCAATGCCCGTGGCCTGAACCCCACGGGAACCTCCAGTCGGCTCGATACGGAACGAACAGGGAAGGGGTTGGGGAGTGCGCCCCACCGGGAAAACCTCGCCCACCTGAAGGCAAACCTACGCCCATGCGGGGAAGACTGTCAACACCGGGATGCTAGAAGCTGACCTGGATGCCGAGTTGGAAGCGCCGGCCGAATTCCCGGGTGCCGAAGGTGTTGAAGCGGGTGACGCCGCTGTCGTAGGCGTAGACGCGCAGGCTGTCGCTGTTGAGCAGGTTGAAGATCTCCAGGAAGGCCGAAGCCGAGGCTTTCCCCATCACGAAGTTCTTCTCGACCCGCGCGTTGAAGTTGTAGGCGGCCGGATTGCGGTGCGAGTTCCGGTTCTCGGGGACGAAGTGTCCCGCGGTGTTGTTGTACCCGTAGACGCGCCGGGACTGGAAATAGCCGACATCGTCGTTCGGCTCGACCTCCTGGATGTAGGAGTAAGGGAGGCCCGAGGCCCAGGTGGCGGTCCCCCCGATCCGCCAGTCGCCCGGCAGGTAGGTGACGGCGTTCAGCTTGATGACGTGGGTCTGATCGTAGTCGAGGTATCCATACTCGTATTCCGACATGGTCGGATCGTCGCCGTTTTCCGACAGGAAGGTCTCGGCATCCCCCTCGGCGCGCGACCAGGTATAGCTCGCCTCCATCTGCCATTTCCGGCTCAGGCGCTTCACCATCTCCAGCTCGACGGCCCGGTAGGTCTGCTCATTGTAGTTTCCCAGGCGGAAGACCCGGTTGAAGAAGAAGTTCTGGATGTAAAGGTCCGGAATTCCGTCAGGAAGCTGGGCGGGGGGGCTTCCCTTGATTGCCCCGGCCAGGATTTCGTCGCCCAAGTCGTCGGCGTAGAGTCCCGTGACCGGATTCCGAACCGTGTAGTGGTTCACATCGATGTCCTGCAGCTGGTTGTGGAAATCGCGGCGAATGAGCGTGATCCCCAGGGACACCTCCGGGGCGATCTCGCGCTGGAAGCCCAGCGTCATCTCGTCGGTGAACGGGGTGGACAGGGATCGATCGACCTGGAAGGCGGAGGGAGCCGCTTGCGACAGGGACTTACCGAACTGGTTGTCGGGGCGTCCGAGCAGATCGATGCCGTCTGCGTCGAAGCGGTAGAATCGCGTCACCGTGTCGGGTCCCTGCTCCAGCGTCACCGTGTTGAGGAAGAGCTTGTCGTAGAAGCGGCCCCAGGAAGCGAAGCCCTTGGATTTGCCGTCGGCCCAGGGGTCCCAGGTCAGCGACAGCCGCGGCGCCAGATTGTTGTTCTGGATCTCCAGCGGCTCTCGCTGGCGAATGTTGTAGCCCAGGGCGATCAGATCGTTGATGTCGGTGTCGGTCCCGAGCGCGCTGGACAGATGAGCTCCCAGGATTTCCACCTGGGAGTTGTGCCGTGTGAGGCGCTTCGG
>DASTZC010000195.1 GCA_035764505.1 Candidatus Polarisedimenticolia bacterium | reverse complement strand
CACGATCTTGTGGAACCTCTGGCCGGTGTCCTCCGGTGAGCTCCACTGCGCAACGAGGCGCGGCGGCGGAGCCGCCCCCATCAGCGTTGCGACCAGCAACGCCAGGACAATGATAGCGACAGGACGGCGCATCATGAGTCTATCCCCTTCTTCGAGTCGGACTTGCTCGTCCACAGGGATTGAACTGGCGGAGGGAGCAGGATTCGAACCCGCGGAGCTTTCGCTCAGTGGTTTTCAAGACCACCGCCTTAGACCACTCGGCCATCCCTCCGTGGGGCGATTGTACAGGAAGAGGCGAAACCTGTTCGTTTCCACTTGAGCGGGGACATACTTCAACCTTCGCAGGCCAGGCGCGGTCTATTCGGGTCGGCGGGAGCCGCTCCGCCGCGTCCCTGTCAGCTCACGGCGCCATCATTTTCAGGAGGCTGGTCCATGAAGGCGAAAGTGCTCGTCGTTTCCCTGCTCGCAATTGCCCTGTGCGGGAGCGTGCTCGCCGATGACTTCGATTCCGTCAGCATTCCGGCGATGGCGACCACCAGCGGCAGTCAGGCGCGCTTCTTCCCGGTGGCGAAGGACCTGATCGTTCCGCCGGGTGAGCGCGTCAGCCAGGTGCTCAATGTCTTCAACATGAAGCGCGTGTCGGTGCAGGCGGTGGCCAACTCGACGGTCGGAGGCGGCTCGCTGATCGTGCGGGTCGGCTTCGGGCCGCCGCTGGTGGGCGATCCCGACGCGAAGCTGGAGCTGAGCTTTGCCGAGCAGGACACGGTCCGGGCTTCCTCGACGACCCAGGTCAAGGCTCCCCGGATGGCGCTGGTCATCATCAATGACCGGGACGTGCCGGTGAAGGTCACCGTTGGGGCTTACGCGACGGACTAGTTTCAGCCCAGCGGGTTGATCTGCTCGAATTCGGTGTAGGGGATGAGCGGCTTGGGGATGCGGACCGAGCCGTCCTCCTGCTGGAAGTTCTCTAGAATCGCCACGAGCGTCCGGCCCACCGCCAGTCCCGACCCGTTCAGGGTGTGCACGAACTCCGGCTTCGCTTTGGGCGATGGGCGGTAGCGGATGTTGGCCCGCCGCGCCTGGAAATCCTCGAAATTGGAGCAGGACGAAATCTCCCGATAGGCCTTCTGGCTGGGGAGCCAGACCTCCAGGTCGTAGGTCTTCGCCGAGGAGAAGCCCATGTCGCCGGTGGCCAGGCAGACCACGCGGTAGTGCAGCCCCAGCTTCTGCAGAATGGACTCGGCGTCGCGCGTCAGCGATTCCAGCTCCTCGTACGAGCTTTCCGGCCGCGAAAACTTCACGATCTCCACCTTGTTGAACTGGTGCTGGCGGATCAGCCCCTTGGTGTCGCGCCCGTAGGAGCCGGCCTCGCTGCGGAAGCAGGGGGTGTAGGCGGCGAACTTCCTGGGGAGCGCCTCCCCGTCCAGGATCTCGTCGCGGTAGATGTTGGTGACCGGCACCTCCGCCGTCGGGATGAGGTAGTAATCGGTCCCCTCCAGCTTGAAGAGATCGGCGGCGAATTTCGGCAGGTTGCCGGTGCCGATCAGACTGGCGGAGTTGACCATGAAGGGAGGCAGCACCTCGGTGTAGCCGTGCTCCTTCGTCTGCACGTCGAGCATGAAATTGATCAGCGCCCGCTCCAGCCGCGCCCCGGCTCCCTTGTAAAGACAGAAGCGCGCTCCCGCGATCTTCGCGGCGCGCTCGAAATCGAGGATCCCGAGAGCGGCGCCCAGCTCCTCGTGCGGGCGCGGCGTGAAGCTGAAGCGCGGCTCTTCCCCCCAGACCCGGATCAGCTGATTGGCGGCGGATTCCGCTCCAACCGGCACGCTGGCGTGCGGCACGTTGGGAATCAGGAGCATCAGGGCGCGCAGCGACTCCTCGAGGTTCGCCACTTCGGCATCCAGAGTGGCGATCTCCGCTCCCACGCCCCGCATCTCCTCGATGAGCGCCGCGGCGTCCTTCTTCTCCTTCTTGAGGCGGGCGATCTCTTCCGAGCTGCGGTTGCGCTTCGCCTTGAGATCTTCGACCTGCTTGAGGAGGGTGCGGCGGCGGGAATCGAGGCGATGGAACTCGGAGAGATCGATGGTGGCGCCGCGGTTCTTCAGCGCCTGCTCGATCTCCTGCGACTTCTCCCGCACCCGGTTGACGTCCAGCACGTTGGGGCTCTCCCGCGAGAGCGGCATACTACGCCAGCGCTCGGTCCGCAAATGTGCCGGGAGTCTAGCGAATGCCCTTCGCGCCCGTCAACGCGGGCCGCGCCGGCGTCCTCGAGCACCTCAGTCCGGAATGGCGCCCGACGCTCTGGGGCACATCCGGACCGGCTTCGCGTGCAGCTCGAAAGCCGTGGTCAGGCAGGTCTGGACCGTCCGCTGGATCGTGACGTCGAGGAGCGGGAACCCGCCCCCGCCGGGGACCAGGCCGCTGTCGTAGGCCACCGGGGGATCGGTGCCCAGCTTCAGATCGAGCTTCATCTGCTGCTCGGCGGCCACCTCCCCGCTCAGTCGGTACGTCCCGGACCCGGTGACGGAGAGGCCTGAGGGATCGCCGCCGATCGGATCGGGGGATACCAGCCATTTCACCTGCACCACCGAGAATTCCGTTCCGAGCGGGCCGCGCTCCAGCGGCACCAGGGTGAAGCTTCCCCGCACAGGGACCGGATCGAGCGTGGGGCAGTCGCACGGGTCCGAGCAGCCGCGCAGGAAGCGGCTCTCCGGCGACAGCCGGTAGGCTTTCAGCTCGGAGGCCGGAACGGGTGCGGCGCTCAGGCGGAACACCGTGTCAAAGCAGACCTGTCCATGGATTGAAATCGTGATGGCGATGCGCGGGAAGCCTCCTCCGCCCGTCACCAACCCGGAATCGAAGTGCTCGGCCGCCGCGCCGTCCACGCTCAAATCCAGGATCAGCTGCTGCTGGAGGGCGACCTCGCCCCCGACCCGGTAGGTGCCGGAGCCGGTCACGCGGATCTCCTGTCCGGGAACCGTGACGGTCCAGTTGACCTCCTCGACCCGGTAGTTGTCGTACAGCGGATCCGAGCCGGTGAAGCGGAGCACGAAGGTGCCGCGCTCCGAACCGCTGAACATGACGGGACACATGCAGGGATCGAAGCAGCCTTTCTGGAAGGTGCTGCTCTTGTCGAGGCGATAGACGACGGGGTCGATCTGGGCGGCCAGGGGCGAGATCCCTGCGGCCAGGATGAGCAAGAAGAACAGGGCGATGAGGGCGAGGGAGGAAGTTCTGCGGGCGGAAACCGGGACCCGACACGGCGCGTGCATGGCCAGCCTCCTTTCGGCGATATCGGACCGGATGCGCCCCACTGTAGCACCTGGAGCCGGCGCGCGCCAGACTCGTGACGGCCCGTGACGGCCGGTGAGCGCAGGGTGGCCGAATCGCCGCGCGCCGCACTCCGGTCCGCGCGCGGGCGGGCGGAAATCCGAATGCTATAATCCCCCGCAACCGTTCGGGAGATCGTCGATGCGCATCCGCAAAGCCGTCTTCCCCGCCGCCGGGCTGGGGACCCGATTCCTGCCCGCCACGAAGGCCCAGCCCAAAGAGATGCTGCCGCTGGTCGACAAGCCGGTGATCCAGTACGTCATCGAAGAGGCGATCGAGTCGGGCATCGAGAACATCATCATCGTCACCGGCCGGGGGAAGAACTCCATCGAGGACCATTTCGACGTCTCCTTCGAGCTGGAGCGGACGCTGGCCGACCGCGGCCAGAAGGATCTCCTCAAGATCGTCCGCGAGATCTCCGACATGATCAACGTCTCCTACGTCCGGCAGAAGGAGCCCCTCGGTCTCGGCCACGCGGTGCTGTGCGCCAAGGAGCTGGTCGGCAACGAGCCTTTCGCCGTGTTCCTGGGAGACGACATCATCCAGGCGAAGACTCCCGCGATGGCCCAGATGATCAAGGTGTTCGCGCGGCGGCGCTGCAGCGTCCTGGCGGTGGAGCCGGTGCCGCGGGAGCGCACCAGCTCCTACGGCGTCATCGCGCACGATAACAAGTCGCGCAACGGCATCTATCAGGTCACCGATCTCGTCGAGAAGCCGTCCCCCGATGACGCCCCCTCCGACCTGGCGATCATCGGGCGCTACATCCTCATGCCCGAAATCTTCGCCCATCTCGAGAAGACGAAGCCCGACGCCAAAGGAGAGATTCAGCTCACCAACGGGCTGCGCTCTCTCCTGACGAAGCAGCCGATCGCCGCCTACCGGTTCCAGGGGAAGCGGTTCGACACGGGAAACAAGCTGGGGTTCCTGAAGGCGACGGTGGAGTTCGCGCTGCGGCGGAAGGACCTGGGGCCGGAATTCCGGGACTACCTGAAGACTCTCAAGCTCTGAGCGAGTCGCCCAAGCCCGCCAGGCACTAGTCGCCGCTCCCCTTCTTCGAAGTGGAGGACTTGGCGGGTTTCTTGTCTTTCTCCTTGGAAGGCTTGTCCTCCCCTCCCTTGGCACCCTTCTCGTCGGAAGATTTCACGGCCTTGTCATCCGATGATTTCTCACCCTTGCGGGCGTAATCGGTGATGTACCAGCCGGTTCCCTTGAACTGAATCGCCGGCGCGGAAGCCAGCCGCTTCGCCTTCCCCTTGCACTTCGGGCAGGTCCGGGTCTTCGGATCCGAGAATTTCTGGATCTTCTCGAAGCGGTTCCCGCACTTGGTGCATTCGTATTCGAAAAGGGGCACGACGCGCTCCTGGGAATGAGTGGGACCCGGCAGGCTGGCGGATTATCGGCGTCGTTTGTGACCTTGTCAAGGATCCTGAGGGTATAATCCCGCGCGTGAGAAAGCCGCGGCGCGCATCGGAGATCCGGCTGATTCATGGAAAAGATTCGGATTAGGGGCGGCAAACCTCTTCAGGGATCCCTGCCCGTCAGCGGCGCCAAGAACGCGGTACTGCCCGCCATGGCAGCCTCCCTGCTCACTTCCGAGCCGGTCATCCTCGATAACGCGCCGAATGTGCGCGACGTCGCCACGATGCTGCGCGTCCTGCAGCGCCTGGGCGCCACCGACCTGGAGCGCGATGGGACGAAGCTGCGGATCCGCGTCCCGGCGATTCAGTCCCCCGAGGCTCCTTACGAGCTGGTCAAAACGATGCGCGCCTCGGTGCTGGTCCTCGGCCCGCTGCTGGCCCGGCACGGCGCCGCCCGCGTCTCGCTGCCCGGCGGCTGCGCCATCGGGGCCCGGCCGGTCGACCTTCACATCGCGGCGCTGCGCAAGCTGGGCGCGCGCATCGAGGTGGAGCACGGCTACATCGTCGCCGAGGGGGGGTCGCTGCGCGGCGCCGACATCACGTTCGAGTCGAAGACGGTCACCGGAACGGAAAACCTGATGATGGCGGCCACCCACGCCAAAGGACGCACCACCCTGCGCAACGTCGCCCAGGAGCCCGAGGTCGAGGATCTCGCCGCCCTGCTCACGGCGATGGGGGCAAAGGTTTCGGGGGCCGGCACCGCCACCATCGTGATCGAAGGAGTCGAGGCGCTGCACGGGGCCGAGCACGACGTGATCCCGGATCGGATCGAGGCGGGGACTTTCCTGATGGCGGCCGCCATCACCCGCGGCGCGGTGCGGGTGGAGCACTGCCGGCCGGAGCACCTGGGGGCCGTTCTCGAGAAGCTGCGCGACGTGGGCGTGAAGCTGGAGGTCGGCTCGTCGGCAATCGAGGTGCGCCCCGATGGGCCCTTGCGTCCCGGCAACCTGATCACCCTTCCCTATCCGGCCTTCCCGACCGACCTGCAGGCGCAGTACATGGCCCTGATGACGCAGGCTGCGGGCAGCTCGACCATCACCGAATCGATTTTCGAGAATCGCTTCATGCACGTCGGGGAGCTGCGCCGCATGGGGGCGCAAATCGAGATCAACGGCCGCACCGCCGTGGTCCGCGGCCCCACGCCGCTGGCGGGGGCCCAGCTGATGGCCACCGACCTGCGCGCCTCCGCCTGCCTGATCGTGGCGGGACTGGTGGCCCAGGGGGAGACGGTGGTGGACCGGGCGTATCATCTGGATCGGGGTTACGAGCGCATCGAGGAGAAGCTGCAGCGGATCGGCGCCGACATCGAGCGCATCCGCTGAACCAGGAGGCAATGCCGATGGCCGACTGTCTGTTCTGCCGCATCGCGCGCAAGGAAATCCCCGCGAAGATCCTGTACGAGGACCGTCTGGTGGTCGCCTTCGCCGACGTCAATCCACAGGCGCCGGTCCATGCGCTGATCATCCCCAAAGCACACTTCGATACGCTCAACGATACCTCTGCCGAGGAGGAGCAGCTCCTCGGCCACGTCCTGCTGGCCGCCACCAAGGTTGCCGGCGAGCAGGGGCTCAAAGAGAAAGGTTACCGGCTGGTGGCGAACTGCCTGGCAAGCGCCGGCCAGTCGGTGTTTCACATCCACTTCCATCTTCTAGGAGGCAGGGCCTTCAGCTGGCCTCCGGGATAGGTCGGCGTGAGAATCTACCGCCGCTCTGCAGGAACCCGCGCTCTGGCATTGGGCTGCCTGGTGCTGTTCACGCTTCTGGAAATCTCGTACCTGACTTCCGGCGGGCGGTTCGTCAGCTTTCCGGGCATTTTCCTCGCATGTTTCATCGGCGTCTCCCTGTTCGTCTCGCTCCTCAACCTGGGGGATCGCTTCCTGATCGACGACAGCGGCATCCGCTACGCCAATCCGCTCCTGGCGCGGATGGGGCTGTCGTTGGATCGCTCGGTCGTCTGGCCCGAGATCGTCTCGATCCATGCTCATCGCGCCTTGCGCTTCGGAAGGAAGGAGGACAATCCTTCGGCCCTCTTTCTCGAAGTGCGCGGATCGGATCGCTTCGTGATCGATTCGGTCGAGGAATTCGAGGAGATCCACCGCCTCGTGGTGGAGCGCTGCAACGGCGCCGCGTACCGGGGACATCGTCCTCCTTGAGCACTTCTCGCAGAGACGCGCTGCGCTGGGGACTCGGGACACTGGCCGCGCTCCCCCTGCAGGGCCAGCTCCTGAAGGCCGCCCAGACAGCCGCCACGCAGCCGCTTCCCGATCTCGCGGGCTTCGGCGATCGCAAGGACGAGGAGTTCTGGAGCGCGGTGCGCCGCTGCTTCGCGCTGCCCTCGGAGGTCGCCTACTTCAACAACGGCTCGCTCGGACCGACTCCGTTACCCGTTCTCCGGGATCTCGCCGGCTTCGCGCACCAGCTCGCGGCCAGCCCCGCGCCGCAGATGTGGGGACCTCTGGGGGCCCGGCTGGAGGAGGTGCGCTCCCATGCCGCCGCCTTGCTGGGCGCGGCGCCCGATGACGTGGCGCTGACCCGCAATACCACGGAAGGAGTCAGCACCGTAGGTATGGGGCTGAGCCTCGCCGCGGGAGATGAAGTGATCACTACCGACCAGGAGCACCCGGGGGGCGCAGGCGTCTGGCAGTTCCTGGAGACGCGCGGCATCCGGCGCATCGCCGTTCCCTTGCCGATGCCGCCCGAGACCGACGGGGCCTTCCTCGGGCGGCTCGAAGCGGCGATTACGCCGAAGACCCGCGTGCTGGCACTGCCGCACGTCACTTTCGGCAGCGGGCACCTCCTCCCGCTCGATCGCGTCGCCACCATCGCGCGCCGGCGCAATCTCCTCTTCTGCGTCGATGGCGCCCATCCGCCCGGGATGATGCCGCTGGATCTTCGCGCTCTCGGTTGCGACACTTATGCCTCCTCGTCGCACAAGTGGCTCATGGCCCCTCCCGGCACGGGGTTGCTCTACGTGTCCCCGGCGGCGCGCGAGCG
Organism: Candidatus Polarisedimenticolia bacterium; assembly: GCA_035764505.1. Classification (NCBI taxonomy): domain Bacteria; kingdom Pseudomonadati; phylum Acidobacteriota; class Candidatus Polarisedimenticolia; species Candidatus Polarisedimenticolia bacterium. The sequence continues at coordinate 2,742 of DASTZC010000195.1, read as the reverse complement.
GATCGCTCCGCGCGTTTTCACCGGCACCGGATTCAGCGGCAAGACGGCGCGACGCTACGACGATTTCGGGACGCGGAACCTGGCGGAGGTCCTGGCGCAAGGCTCGGCGATCGAGTTCCACAACCGCATTGGGACCGAGCGGGCCTGGGAGCGGATCCAGGCCCTCTCCGCGCGCCTGCGCGACGGGCTGAAGACGATCCCGAAGGTCAGAATCCTGACCCCCCTGGAGCCGGGCCGCTCCGGCGGTCTGACCGCCTTCTCCATGGAAGGAATCCCCCACAAGGCGGCATCCGACTTCCTGGCCGACAAGCCGCAGTGCGTCGTCCGGCCCGTCCCGGAGCTGGACGCGGTGCGCGTCTCCACCGCCATCTACAATCTCCCCGCCGAGATCGACCGCCTGCTCACCGCCGTGAAACAGCTTGCGGTATCATTCCGGGCGTGAAGCGCTACCCCGCGTTCGACCCCCCCGAATACGTCGCCTGGAAGCCGGACCCGGCCGTGGTCCGCGGCTTCGCCGCAACGCTGCGCCGCGACAAGAAACGCTGGAAGCTGATCGCCGCGCTGGAGGAGAAGACCCTTCTCGCGCTGTACGCCGGGTTGCTGCGCGCGCGCCTGCACGACATCGCGCTCAAGCGCTGGGTGCGCCAGGGAGTCCTCTCGAAGGCCTGGCTGGGTACCGGCGAGGAGGCGGTGGCGGTGGGCAACGCCCACGCCCTGCGCGAGGGGGACCTGGTGGGGCCGATGATCCGCAACGCCGGCGCCTGCCACGAGCGCGGCATGCCGGTCGCCCAGATGCTCAAGGCCTACCTCGGGACGCGCGATCAGATCACCCGCGGCCGGGACCTGCACACCGGCGACCCGGAGAAGGGCGTCCTTCCCCCCATCTCCTTCGTCGCCTCGCTGGTCCCCGTCTTCGCAGGCGCCGCGCTGGCCTTCAAGCTGCGCTCCGACCCGCACCTGGCCCTGACCTGGGTGGGTGACGGCGCCTCGCACACCGCGGAGTTCCACGAGGGGTTCAACCTGGCGGCGGTGCAGCATCTGCCCTTGATCATCGTCCTGCAGGACAACCGCGTGGCGCTCGGCACGGCGCTGGAAGAGCATCAGCGCGGCGACCTGGAAGACCTGGCCTCCTCCTATGGGGCCGCCGGAATCGTCTGCGACGGCAACAACGTTCTCGACGTCTATGCGGCCACGAGGCTGGCCGCGGATCTCTGCCGTCAGGGCCGGGGACCGGTCATCCTGACGGCCCACACCTTTCGCATGGGAGGGCACGCCACTCACGACGAGCAGGAAGCCCGGTCCCTCTTCCCCCCCAATGTCTTCCGCTCCTGGGGACTGCGCGATCCGATCGGCTGCTACGAGGCCTGGCTGACCGGCGTGGCGACAGAGGGGGTCCGGAATGGTAGAATTTCTCCCGCGAAGCTCGAATCGGTGGAAGACGAAATCGTCCGGGAAGTCGATGCCGCGGCAGCCGAGGCCCTCGCAAGCCGCGAGCTCCATCCCCCCAAACCCGAGGAAGCGGAAGGCGGCGTCACCGCCGGGCAAGGAGATCAGGAATGAAGAACAAGACCACGCGCGGACTGTCCGCCGAGCTGAAGGAGATCGGCCTGGACCGCGCCTCGCTGCTGGCGATGTACCGCAACATGATCCTGTCGCGCCGCCTGGACGACAAACAGATCCAGCTGAAGCGGCAAAACCAGATCTTCTTCCAGATCGCCGGGGCCGGCCACGAGGCGGTCCTGACGGCCGCGGGAATGGTCCTGAAGCCGGGGCACGACTGGTTCTACGCCTACTACCGCGACCAGGCCCTGATGCTCCAGCTGGGCATGACTCCCAAGGAGATCCAGATGGAGGCCCTCGGCTGCGCCGCCGACCCGAACTCGGGCGGCCGCCAGATGCCGTCGCACTGGGGGCATCCCCGGCTGAACGTCGTCTCCAAATCATCCTGCACCGGCACGCAATACCTCCAGAGCGTCGGCTGCGCGCAGGCGGGGCGCTACATCGCCGCGGTGCGCGAGTGCCAGGAGCGCGGCCTCAAGCATCAATCCGACGAGATCACCTACGTCTCGGGCGGCGAGGGCTCCACCAGCGAAGGAGAGTTCTGGGAGTCGCTCAATACCGCCTGCAACCTGAAGCTGCCGGTCCTCTATCTGATCCAGGACAACAAGTACGCCATCTCGGTGCCGGTGGAGGTGCAGACCGCCGGCGGGACGATCAAGGGGCTGGTCAAAGACTGGCCCAACCTGCGCTACGAAGAGCTGGACGGCACCGACGCGCTGGAAAGCTACCGGCTGCTGTCGGAGGTGGTGGGCGACATGCGCCGCCGGCGCGAGGGGCCGGCGCTGATCCAGGCGCACGTCGTGCGCCCCTACTCGCACTCGCTGTCCGATGACGAGAAGAACTACAAGCCGGAGAAGGAGCGCCAGGAAGAGGCGAAGCGCGATCCGATCGCCCGGTTCGAGAAGCTCCTCCTGGAGGAAGGGCTGGCGGACGAGGCCTTCCTGACCCGGATGCGCGAGAGCGTCGACGCCGAGATCAACGAGCAGACCGATCAGGCCGCCGCCGAGGCGCGCCCCGGCACCGACACCATCTACGATTTCGTCTATTCCCCCGACGTCGACCCGACCTCGGATGATTTCGCGACGGAGCCGAAGACCGAGGGCGACCCGAAGACGATGGTGGATCTTCTGAATGCCTGCCTCAAGGACGAGATGGCGCACGATCCGCGCATCGTCATCTTCG
>DASTZC010000194.1 GCA_035764505.1 Candidatus Polarisedimenticolia bacterium | reverse complement strand
GGGACCCTCGGAGCCGTCGAGAAGCTCGCTCAAATGGGCATCGAGGACCCAGTAAAGGTACAGCCGGCGGGGATGCACCAGGAGCAGGACCGCGCGGGGGGGACCGCCGGCCGGGGCCAGGGGAGGGAGAGGCGTTGCGGTGCCTTCGATCACTCGCTGTCCTCGAGGCCGCGCTCCCGGCGCGCTTTTTACGGCGGCAACAGGGACGGTGCGGCGGCCGGATGAGCCGTCGGGTGGCGCGATCGGGCGGATTTCGCGGGGATCGGGTGCGTCTATCGTCCGCGAAGACCGGGAGCTTGTCGGAATCCTCCAGAGCATAGCACGAGGTCGTCGCGAGGCGCGAAGCGGGCGGCGCCACTCAGGATTCGCGCCGAAAGTGGCCCCTATCATTACTGACTGCGCGGGAAGCGCGGTAAGATGAGTGGCCGCGTCATGTAATCGACAATGCGGACGCGGAGCTTGTTTGGCCCTGATTTCCTCCCCTCCGAGGAGGGTTGGATGCCCCGTGAAACCGAACTCCAGGTTTTTCCCGACCTGGATGCGCTTTCCCATGCCGCCGCCGGGGAGTTCGCGCGTCTGGCGGGGCGCGCCAGCGAGACCGGCACGACCTTCACCGTAGCGCTATCCGGCGGGTCCACTCCCCGCCGGACCTACGAGCTGCTCGGGACCGAGTACCGCGACCGCGTCCCCTGGGACTCCGTGCAGTTTTTCTTCTCCGATGAGCGCCACGTCCCTCCCGATCATAAGGACAGCAATTACGGCATGGCTTACCGGGCACTGCTGTCCCGCATTCCGGCACCCCCCTGGAATGCGCACCGTCTGGCCACCGAGCTGGAGGACCCGGCGCAGGTGGCGGAGTACGGGGATTACATCCTGCGGCAGTTCTTCAGGGTCGCGGATGGCGAGGTTCCCCGCTTCGATCTGATCTTCCTGGGGCTGGGGGCCGACGGCCATACCGCCTCCCTGTTCCCCGGGAGCCCGGCCCTGAAGGAGACTTCCCGCTTCGTCACCTCGGCCTGGGTCGAATCGGTCCGAGCGCATCGCATCACCCTCACGCTTCCGGTGATCAACCGGGCGGCCGAGGTCCTGTTCCTGGTGAGCGGGGGCGAAAAAGCCGCCATCCTGCGCGAGGTGCTGGAGGGGGACGCACCTGCCGACCGCTTCCCCGCTCGCGCCGCGCGCCCCGTCGATGGCCGGCGGCTCTTCTACGTCGATCGCGCCGCGGCTGCACAGCTGCGGAGTGAAGGGAGCCGATCATGAGCGACAGCCGGACCGGCGAAGACTTTCTGCGGATAGGCTCCGCGGCCGGTGAAGCAAAGCACCTTCCCGAGCTCGCCACCAGAGGCGAGCGCGACACGCAGCGGGAGTGGCTCGAGTCCGATGGATTGGGCGGCTACGCCTCCGGCGTCGTGGCCGGGCCCCGCACCCGGCGCTATCACGCGCTTCTTCTCGCCTCGGCCCGCCCGCCGGCCGAGCGCTTCGTCCTGGTGAACGGACTCGACGCATGGGTCGAGACTCCCAGCGGATCCTTTCCGATCTCGACGCAGTGCTACGCTCCCGACGTCGAGAATCCGCGCGGCTACGAACGGCTGGTTTCGTTCACCGACGATCCCTGGCCGCGCTGGACCTTCGACTTGCACGACGGCACGACCCTGGAGCAGGAGCTGTTCGTCCGGCACGAGGTTCCCGTCACCTGCCTGCGCTGGCGGCTGCTCACCTCCACCGGTAGGACACGGCTGACAATCCGTCCCTTCTTCTCGGGCCGCCACATGCACGAGCTGCAGAGCGAGAACGACGCCTTCCGGTTCGAGCCCGAGGCGGCGGCGCCGGGGCGGCTCCTCTGGATACCCTACCCCGGGGGAATCCCCGGGATCGGCGTGCAGTTCAACGGCGGCTACGAGCACGAGCCCGAGTGGTATCGCGGCTTCCTTTACTGGGAGGAGCGTGCCCGGGGCCTGGACTACCTGGAAGATCTCGCCTCTCCGGGAAAGTTCCGCTTCGACCTCTCGGAGAAAGAGGCGGTCATGATCCTTTCGGCCGAGAATCTGGAGCAGTCTCCCGGCCCCACCAAGCGCGGCGCCATGGTCGCCTTCGAGGGGTACCGGCGCGCCGAGCAGAAGCGACGAGCGGATTTTCCGACCCGATTGCATCGCTCCGCCGACGCCTACCTCGTGAGGCGCGGCCGCGGTCGGACCCTGATCGCCGGTTACCCCTGGTTCTCCGACTGGGGGCGGGACACCTTCATCGCGCTGCGCGGCCTTTGCCTCGCCGCGGGATGCCTTCGGGAGGCCCGCGAAATCCTGATCGAATGGTCCGGCGCCGTGTCGGCCGGCATGCTGCCGAACCGTTTCCCCGACCGTGGCGAGCTCCCCGAGTACAACTCGGTGGACGCTTCTCTCTGGTACATCGTCGCCGTGCATGACCTGATGCAGGCCACCCGGGTGCGGCGCGGCCGGCTTGGACCCTCGGAGCAGAAGCGGCTCAAGGACGCCGTGGAGGCGATCCTGGAGGGCTACACCTACGGCACACGTTTCGGGATCGTCTGCGACGAGGACGGCTTGCTGCGCTGCGGCGAGCCGGGAGTCCAGCTCACCTGGATGGATGCCAAGATCGGAGACTGGGTGGTCACGCCGCGCATCGGCAAGCCGGTGGAGGTGCAGGCGCTCTGGCTCAATGCGCTGGCCATCGGCACGACCTTCTCGAAGCGCTGGGAGGAGACGCTGCAGCGCGGCAAGACCGCCTTCGAAGCGCGCTTCTGGAACGAGGAACGCGGATTCCTGTACGACGTCGTCGACGTGGGTCATCGGCCGGGGGTGAACGATCCCACCTTCCGGCCCAACCAGATCTACGCCGTCGGAGGGCTCCCGCTGGCGCTGCTCGATGGTGAGAAGGCGCGCCGTGTGGTGACCGCCGTCGAGACTCGATTGCTCACCCCGCTGGGGCTGCGCTCTCTCGCTCCCGGCGAGATAGGCTATTCCCCGCGCTACTTCGGGGGCGTCCTCGAGCGTGACGCCGCCTACCATCAGGGGACCGCCTGGCCCTACTTGATCGGGCCCTTCGTCGAGGCCTGGGTGCGGGTTCATGGCGGATCCCCCACCGCCGTCTCCGAAGCGCGCGAGCGCTACCTCAACCCCCTGCTCGCCCAAATCGGCGCCACCGGATTGGGCCATCTCTCCGAGATTGCCGACGCCGAGCCGCCCCACACGCCGCGCGGCTGCCCCTTCCAGGCATGGTCGCTCGGCGAAGCGCTGCGGCTGCGCGACCAGGTGCTGGCATCGGCCGTTCCCTACAATCCCCTCCGCACGCGCCGCCGCGTTCCGGTTTCCGCTCCGACTCCCTGACCCGGTTTGCCGTCGATCGTTCGGCCCGAAAGGGGCTCCCGCTTGCGTGATCCCACACAAAATGGATACCTTGACGGATCGATGAAGCCATCGGACGGCCTCGATCCCGAGCAGCTCCGCCTCGCGGAGGACGCGACGCGGCAGAAGAACTGGAAGCGCTGGGGCCCCTATCTCTCCGAGAGACAGTGGGGCACCATCCGCGAGGACTACTCCGCCGACGGCGACTGCTGGAGCTATTTCCCGCACGACCACGCCCGCAGCCGGACCTACCGCTGGGGAGAGGATGGGCTTCTCGGGCTGGCCGACCGCGAGTGCCGCCTCTGCTTCGCGCCGGCGCTGTGGAACGGCCGCGACCCGATTCTCAAGGAGCGCCTGTTCGGGCTTTCCGGTCCGGAAGGCAACCATGGCGAAGATGTGAAGGAGTCCTATTTCTATCTCGATGCCACGCCCACGCACAGCTACATGAAGGCCCTCTACAAATACCCGCATGCCGCGTATCCGTACGACCGCGTCGTGAAAGAGAACCGCGAGCGCGGCCGCGACCTGGGCGAGTGGGAGATCGCCGACAGCGGCCTCTTCGATGACAGCCGCTATTTCGATCTCTTCGTCGAGTACGCCAAGGACGGGCCCGATGACATCCTCATCCGCCTCACCGCCTCCAATCGCGGCCCCGAAACGGCGTCGCTTCACCTGCTTCCCACTCTCTGGTTCCGCAATACCTGGCGCTGGGACGCGCACTTGCCGGGAGCGAAACCGGAGATCCGCCTCGCCGATCGGATGAGCCTGGCGGCCCGCCACGCGACCCTGGGCGAGATGCGCCTGGCGGCCTCGCCGTCGCGGCGCGGCGTCCGTCCGACATGGCTGTTCACCGAGAACGAGACCAACACCCAGCGCATCTTCGGCACTCCCTCCGCCAGCACCTACGTGAAGGATGCATTCCACGAGGCGCTGATCGCGGGACGGGCCGAGGCAATCAGCCTCCAGGGCCCCGGGACCAAGGCCGCGGCCCATTACCTCCTGGAAGTCCCCGCCGGAGAATCCGAAGTGATCCATCTGCGGCTCTTCATGGAGGCCTCGCCTCCGGCCGATCCTCTCGGCAAGAGCTTCGCGGCGATCTTCGCGTTGCGGCAACAGGAGGCCGATGCCTTCTACGCCGCGCGCCTGCCGGCGAGCCTCACCGACGCGCAAGCCGCCGTCTGCCGGCAAGGATACGCGGGGCTGCTGTGGAGCAAGCAGTTCTATCACTACGTCGTGCGGGAATGGCTCGAGGGAGATCCCGGCGAGCCCCCGCCGCCGCGTGAGCGCCGCAACGGGCGCAACCATGAGTGGACCCACATCTACAACCGCGACGTGATCTCGATGCCCGACAAGTGGGAATATCCCTGGTATGCCGCCTGGGACCTGGCGTTCCACATGATCCCCTTCTCGAAGGTGGATCCCGCCTTCGCCAAAGAGCAGCTGGTCCTGTTCCTGCGCGAGTGGTACATGCATCCCAACGGGCAGATCCCGGCCTACGAGTTCGCCTTCGGCGACGTGAACCCACCGGTGCATGCCTGGGCCGCCTGGCGGATCTACAAGATGACCGGCGGACGCGGCGGACGCGATCGCGTCTTCCTGGAGCGGGTCTTCCAGAAGCTGCTGCTGAATTTCACCTGGTGGGTGAACCGCAAGGACCCCGACGGCAAGAATGTCTTCTCGGGAGGCTTTCTCGGGCTGGACAACATCGGGGTCTTCGATCGCTCCAAGCCGCTTCCCAACGGCGGGCACCTGGAACAGGCCGATGGCACGGCCTGGATGGCCTTCTACGCATCCACCATGATGTCGATGGCCCTGGAGCTGGCGCGCGAGGAGCCGGCCTACGAGGACATGGCCTCCAAGTTCTTCGAGCACTTCGTGGCCATCACCGACGCCATGAACCAGCTCGGCGGAACGGGGCTGTGGGACGAGGAAGATGGCTTCTATTACGACCGGCTGCACCTGAACGGGACCTCGCTGCTCCTCAAAGTGCGCTCGATCGTCGGGCTGATTCCGCTGTTCGCCGTCGAGGTCATCGAGGAGGCGGGGCTGCACGGCTTGGACGGATTCAAGAAGCGGGCCGCCTGGTTCCTGGAGAATCGCAGCGATCTGGCGAATCAGATCTCCTACATGGAGACGAGAGGCGAGGAAGGACACCGGCACTTCCTGCTGGCCATCCCGTCGCGCGAGCGCCTGTCGCGCGTCCTGCGAACCCTGCTGGACGAGGAGGAGTTTCTCTCGCCGTATGGGATTCGCTCCCTTTCGCGGGTGCACCGTGACCGGCCTTATCGCTTCGAGGCGGCGGGGCAGGAGTATCGCGTCGGCTATGAGCCCGGAGAGGGGCTCTCCGGCCGCTTCGGCGGGAATTCCAACTGGCGGGGCCCCATCTGGTTCCCGGTCAACTTCCTGCTGGTGGAGGCGCTGGAGCGCTACCATCATTTCTATCGGGACGGATTCAAGATGGAATGCCCGACCGGATCGGGAAGGATGCTGACGCTCAAGGAAGTCTCGCGCGAGCTGGCGCGGCGGATGGCATCGCTCTTCCTGCCCGACCGGACGGGGCGGCGTCCCGTGCATGGCGACGACCCGCGCTTTGCCGGCGATCCCCACTGGCGCGATCTGATTCTGTTCTACGAATACTTCCACGGCGATCATGGCCGGGGCCTGGGCGCCTCGCACCAGACCGGCTGGACGGCGCTCGCCGTCAGCTTCCTGGAAGACCTGGCCGCCGACCGATTGAAAGGCACCGGACCCTAGATGGCCCCCCCAAAGCCGCACGGTCCACGCATCTTTCTGCGTGCTATACTTTTTTCATGAGGTCCTACCGAAGTCCGTTCCTCGACGTTCCTATCCGTCCCGATCCGGTCATCGAGCTCTATAAGCAGGATATCGATCGCAGCCTCCTGCGGGCCAATCTGAAGCTGACGCCCCAGGAAAGGCTCGAGGCTCTCATGGCCTTCCAGCAATCGCTGGAGGAGCTGCGGAATGCGGGCGAAAGAGCCAAGGCGGTCGCCGAGCTGGAAGCCCTCATGGAAGAGCAACAATCAGACAGCCGGGATTGATGTCACCGATCGACCCGCAGCTTGAGAGCCGTCCTTCCCCTGAAGCTCCGGACCTGACACCGCGCGACGAGCACAATCGCGAGCTTCTTGCCAACGTCCATCCCTCCGGCTGGGCCAATCCCACGCCGCAAAGTCGCTACAACCTGGTCGTCCTGGGCGCCGGCACGGCGGGACTGGTGACCGCCGCGGGAGCGGCAGGCCTCGGCGCTCGCGTCGCGCTCGTGGAGCGCCACCTGATGGGAGGTGATTGCCTGAATTACGGCTGCATCCCTTCCAAGTCGATCCTGCGATCCTCCCGCGTCTGGCACGAGGCGCGCTCCGCCGCGGCGCTCGGGTTCAGCGGCTTCGCCCCCGCCACCGCCGACTTCGGCGCGGTGATGGCACGGATGCGCGGCATCCGTGCCCGCATCAGCCGCCACGACTCGGCGCCGCGCTTCCAGTCCCTCGGCGTCGACGTCTTCCTGGGCGAAGGCCGCTTCGCCGGCCCCGATCGGGTGGAGGTCGGCGACCAGATGCTGCGTTTCAAGAAGGCGGTGATCGCCACGGGCGCCCGGCCCTCCCGTCCCGACGTCCCCGGATTGGAAGAGGTCGGCTATCTCACCAACGAGACCGTCTTCTCTCTGACCGAGCTGCCGCGCCGGCTGGCCGTCATCGGAGGAGGACCGGTCGGTTGCGAGCTGGCGCAGGCCTTTCGGCGGCTGGGGAGCGAGGTCACCCTGTTCCATGGCCGTCCCCGGCTCCTGAACCAGGAGGAGGAAGAATCTTCCGACCTCTTGCGGCAGGTCTTCGATCGCGAAGGGATCCGCGTGCTCCTGGGAAGCCGCCCGTTGCGCGCCGAGCGCGACGGCGGAGGCAAGGCCTTGGTGTTTCGCGGCACGCAAGGCGAAGAGCGGGTGATCGTCGATGAGATCCTGGCCGGAGCCGGCCGGACCCCGAACGCCGACGGATTGGGCCTCCACGCCGTGGGCGTGAAGTCGGATCCACGCCAGGGAATCCTGGTCGACGACCGGCTGCGGACGACGAACCGGCGCATCTATGCCGCCGGCGACGTCTGCTCCGGGATCAAGCTGACGCATGCCGCGGATGCGGCGGCGCGCATCGTCATCCAGAACGCTCTCTTCCTCGGCCGAAAGCGCGTCTCGGCGCTGGTGCTGCCGCGCTGCACCTACACCGATCCCGAGGTCGCCAGGGTCGGAATCACCGAGGCGGAGGCGCGCGCAGCCGGCCTCCCGGTGCGGGTCTTCCTCCGGCGGATGGCGGAAGTGGATCGCGCCCTGGCCGACGGCGAGGACGAAGGGTTCGTGAAGCTCCTGGTCGATACAGGGACCGACAAAATCCGGGGAGCCACGATCGTGGCGCGTCACGCCGGCGAGATGATCAACGAGATCACGCTGGCCATGAACGCCGGATTGGGACTCGGGACGATTTCAGGGGTCGTCCATCCCTATCCGACGCAGGCGGAAGCCATCAAGCAGGCGGCCGATGCCTGCAACCGGACACGCCTCACCCCGAGGGTCAAAGCGCTGCTGGCTCGCTGGCTGCAATGGACGCGCTAGGCTTCCGGAATAGCCCGCCCGATAGACCTTCCGAGTGACGGCAGGCCATCGCTCGCCGACAGTTTCCGTCAGGCCCTTCGCCGCCCCGTGTCGCGTTCGCAAACTCCTGATGCCGCTCCCGACCGGATCCCGCCGCCTGCCTTCCTCATAAAACCCAGGCCTGACAGCGGATGCGAGGTGTCAAGAACCCGTCTCGGGACACCCACTCCCTCTGGAATGCTTCTTGCTGCCACACCCACGCCGGTTCAAGATGCAGGAGGACGGCATGAGCCCAGGAATCGATCAGCAATCCCGCGCCGGCGAGCGGGGATTCTCGATTATCGAGATGATGATCGTCCTGGTTTTCATCGGGGTCATCGCAGCCATCGGCATTTCCAGCGCCTTTTATGCCTTCGACCAATCCCGCCTCGGCAGGACCGTGGCCAACCTGCGCGGCCTCGCCGACGCCATCACCCGCTACCAGAGCGATGTCAGCACCCTTCCGGGCGGCGGATTGCAGCCGGTGAGCAATATTGCCCCGATCCTGCGCCCCGTGTCGGGATCGGTCCCTCTGCTGGACGGCTGGGATCACAACCTCTACTACGAGCCTTACACCACGGCCGGCGGCAACCTGACATTCCGCATCTACTCCTACGGCAAGGACGGCTCGAGCGACGGCATCGTCACCGGCAGCTGGCTGGACTTCACCACCGACATCGTGGTGGAGGGCGGCTCCTTCATCCAGACGAAGTGGTGAGCACATGGCGGGCAAGGGAAACGGCGATCCTCTGAACCGCTACCTGGAGATGCTCGGCCTCAAGCCGGGCGCCTCCCTGGAACAGATCAACACCACCTATTTCACCCTCATCAAGAAGATCGGCGAGAACCCCACCGAGGAGGAGGAGGCGCGCCTGGTGTCGCTGCGGCACGCCTACGACCGCCTCCGGAAGTCCTGCGCCCCGGCCGGCAAGCCGCCCGTCGCCGCGCCTCCTTCATCCCGGCACGCCGGTGAGGAGACGCCGGCCGGCGGCAAGGGAAACGGCGATCCGCAGAGCCGCTACCTGGAGACGCTCGGCCTCAAGCCGGGTGCCTCTCTGGAAGAGATCAACACCACTTATTTCACCCTCATCAAGAGATTCCGCGAGAATCCCACCGAGGAGGAAGAGGAGCGCCTGGTGGCGCTGCGGAACGCCTACGACCGCCTCCGGAAGGGGTACATCCCGGCCGCCAAGCCTTCGATCGCCACGCCCAAGGACCGCCGCATGATGGTGCCCGCGCTGGCAATCCTTTCCTTTCTGCTGCTGGGGGCGCTCGTCGTCCTGAACTACGGCACGATCAAGATGAAGATGACGCATTACGACAACGGCTCCGTCCTGCGCCTCAAGAGCCGCACGGAGCCCTTCGGCGAGATCGTCGGCTACGAGGGCTCGCATCACTTCCCCACGGGCAACCCTTCTCCTGCCTATGCCATCCGCCTGAGCGGCCGTGAAGAGACCCTCTGGGTGAGCGAGCGGGTGGTCGTGGTCGGAATGGCCCGCATCTCCTCGAACTGACCCCGGAAAAACAATGGGCCCGGTCGTGCTATGCTGGGCCGGGTGCCGTGGTTCCATCCTCCGAAATCAATGAAACATACGACTGGTGGGAACCGGGGTCGGCCCCTTG
>DASTZC010000193.1 GCA_035764505.1 Candidatus Polarisedimenticolia bacterium | reverse complement strand
CTGCTGAATCCGGCCATCAGCGCCGTCTTCCAGCTGATCGGCTCGTCCTTCTCGCACCAGGACGAGGCGAACGGCTTCGAGCTGAGCGAAGCGGAAGTAGCGTTCCAGTCGGTAGTAGATCCCTACGCCAAGATGGATCTGTTCCTCACCTTTCCGGCGGATGAGTCTCCGGAGGTGGAGGAAGGGACCATCACGACCCAGACCCTGCCCTATTCCCTGCAGCTCAAGGGAGGGCGGTACAAGAACGCCTTCGGAAAGTGGAACTCCCTTCACAACCACGCCTTCTTTACGGTGGAGCGACCGGTGGTCCTGACCGATTACTTCGGCGAAGAGAGCTTGACCACCGACGGGCTGTCGCTGAGCTGGCTCATTCCCAACCCGGGAGGCCTCTACCTGGAGTCGACCTCGGAGGCGGGTACGGCGCGCGAGGGACCGGGCTTCAACAGCGCCGAGCGTGGCTTGACCTACGCGCAGCGGCTCGCGGGTGTCTTCACCACCAGTCCCGACGCCACTCTCGAGATAGGCGTCAGCGGCGTCTGGGGAAAGACCGGCCCCTCCGAAGCGCTGCTCGACGCGATCGACGAGGCAGGTCTTGCGGGAACCCTGGAGCCGGAGGAGCAGCTCGCATCGCGCGTCTATGGCTGGGACGCCACCTACAAATGGAAGCCGCTTCAGCTGAACACCTACAAGTCGCTTCTCTGGCAGACGGAGCTTCTCCTTTCGCAGAAAAAGACCCAGGAGCTGACTCCCGCCCTCGCCCTCTCGGAGCAGCGCGTTTCGAGCCTGGGCGGGTACAGCTACTTCGAGTGGCAGTTCGCCAAGCGCTGGCGCGGCGGGGTGCGCCTCGATTTCTCCGATCTGCCGGAGAGCGAGATCGCCCGGCAGACCGGCGCCGCGGCGGTCCTCCGCTGGCAGCCTTCGGAGTTCCAGGAGCTCCGCTTCCAGATCAACCGGATCGAGCGCAACGATGCGGCGGCGGCCCTGCTGGGCCGGGATGAGAACGACACCCGCATCTTCTTCGAGTGGATTCCCGTCATCGGCGCCCACGGCGCCCACAAGTATTGAGGTCGAATGTGAACAAGCAGATTGGAATCGTGACCGCCATCCTCCTGGGGCTGCTCGGCGGAGCAGCCCCCGCCGGGGCCGCGAGCAAGCTCAAGGTGGTGGCTTCTCTCCCGAACCTCGGCAGCATCGCGAGGGCCATCGGCGGCGATCGCATCGATCTGACCGTCATCGGCACCGGGACCCAGGACGCCCACTTCGTCGATCCGAAGCCGAGCTTCATGGTCAAGATGCGCAACGCCGATCTCCTCCTGATCAACGGGCTCGATCTGGAGATCGGCTGGATTCCGCCGCTGACGCAAGGGGCGAGAAACGCCAAGATCCTGCAAGGCGCCGCCGGCTTCATCGACTGCTCGACGGGGATCCGGGTCGTCGAGGTCCCTCCCTCGCTCAGCCGGGCCGAAGGCGACGTCCATCCCTACGGCAATCCGCACTACCTAACCGATCCCATCAATGCCGAGGTGGTCGCCGGAACCATCGCGGACGCCTTCAAGAAGGCCGATCCGGCGGGCGCCGAGGCCTACGAGAGCGGGCGCAAGGCTTTCGTCAAGAAGCTGCACGAAGCGTTGTTCGGCGCCGAGCTGGTCGACCAGGTGGGAGGCGCCAAGCTGTCGCGCGAGGCGATGGGGGGAACCCTGGACACTTTCTTCGACTCGGCCGGAGCGGGAGGCGGCACCCTGCGATCGAAGCTCGGCGGCTGGCTGGGAAAGATGCAGCCGGTGCGGGGACGTCCGCTGGTGACCTACCATAAGGATTATTCGTACTTCGCCCAGCGCTTCGGCGTGAAGATCGTCGACTACGTCGAGCCGAAGCCCGGGATTCCGCCGTCGGCCAAGCATCTCGAGGAGCTGGTGGGGCATTTGAAGTCGGGGGCCGCGAACCTCATCGTCACGCGCCCCTTCGTCGAGCATCGCTCCACCGACCTCCTGACCGAGAAGACGGGGGTCAAGGTGATCACCCTGCCCCTCGAGGTGGGGGGCGCGCCGGAGGCCACCGACTTCTTCAAGCTGTTCGATCTCATCACCGATCAGATTTCGACGGCGCTGGCCAAAGCGCCCGAAGCGGCGAGGTAGCCCTTGGCCGAGCAGGTCCAGATTCTCTTTCTCCCGTTCCTCGCCTGCCTCATCCTCACCGGGATCCATGTCTATCTCGGGATCCACGTGATCAGCCGCAAGGTGATCTTCGTCGACCTGGCGCTCGCGCAGATCGCCGCGCTCGGCGCCACCGTGGCCTTCCTCCTGGGATACGACCCGCGCTCGCAGGGTGCCTACTTCTTCTCGCTGGGTTTCGCGGTCCTCGCGGCGGGAGTCTTCGCGCTGACCCGCACGCGGACGGAGCGCGTACCGCAGGAAGCGATCATCGGTCTGGCCTACGCCACCGCCTCGGCGGCGGCCATCCTCCTGGCCGACATCTCGCCGCACGGCGCGGAGCACCTTCATGACCTGCTGGCCGGGAGCATCGTCTGGGTCACGCCGGCCCAGATCCTGAAGACCGCCATCTTCTACACGGTCATCGGGACGTTCCATTACATCTTCCGCGAGCGCTTCCTGATGATCTCGCTGCACCCGGAGCAGGCGTACTCCCAGGGGGTGCGAGTCCGGATCTGGGACTTCCTCTTCTACCTCTCCTTCGGCGTGGTCATCACCTCCTCGGTCCAAATCGCGGGGGTGCTCCTGGTCTTCTGCTACCTGGTGGCGCCCGCCGTCTTCGCCGTGATGTTCTTCGACAATCTGAAGAGCCGCCTCATCACTGGCTGGGTGGTGGGGACGACGGTGAGCGCCGCGGGGCTCTTCTTTTCCTACGATCGCCCCTCCGGGCCGACCATCATGGTTTGCTTCGCCGTCGCGCTGATCCTGGGCGCCGTCCTGCGGGCCATCGTCCTGGCGCCGTCGCGCCCGCGCGCCCTGGCCGCAGCCGCCGCGGTGATCGTCCTGCTCGCCGGAATCGGCTGGGCCTTCCAGCGCTTCGGCCCGGCGCATTCCCTCTCCGCCAGCGAGCCGGATGCCCACGCGACCGCGCTCGCCGGATCGCCGGAGCACGCGGTCGGATCGAAGACCTCCGAGCTGCGCGAGGCGCTGCGCGACTCGCATGCCAACGTGCGCGCCAAGGCGGTTACCGATCTGGCCGCGACGGGGGATCACCGCGTGGTGCCCGATCTGCTGGATGCCCTGCACGACCAGTCCCCCGCCGTCCGCGAGAGCGCCGCCTCGGCCCTGCACGGCCTGGGCGATCCGGCGGCGCTGCCGTCCCTGAAGCAGGGGCTGGCCAGCGCTGATGAAGACGAGTGGGTCAGGCTTCGCATCGCCCAGGCAGTGGCGGATCTCGGGGACCCTGCCGGCATCCCGGTGCTGCTGGAACTGGCCGGCAAGGCCGACGCCAAGCTGGCGCGCGGCGAGGCCCTCGGCACGCTCACGCGACTGTCCGGCAGCGTCGGATCGGCGGCACCCGATCCCGAAGCGCCGGAATCGGCCGCGCTGCTCGACAAACTGGGACGCTGGTGGCACCGTCAGGGCACCCGATTGAAGTGGGACGGCTCGAGCCGCGTCTATCGACCGGCACCGTGAGCGCCCCGGCGACGGAGAGCCCGCGCGTCACGCAGGCCGCGGTGGCTTCGGCCTTCGGAGCGATGTTCCTCTGGGGGCTGAACTACTCGTTCGCCAAGATGGCGGTGGAAGAGATCGATCCGCTCGCCGTGGCGCTGGTGCGCGTGCTCGTCGCCACGCCGCTGTTCTTCCTGGCCCTGGCGCGCGACGGCAATGCGCGCTTCACACTCGCCGATCTGAAGATGGCGCTGCCGCTCGGCCTGAGCGGCGTCCTGGCGAACCAGATCTTCTTCATCACCGGAATCCACCGCACCACTCCGTCGCACTCCTCCCTCGTCGTCGCCCTGCTGCCGATCACCGTGCTCCTCCTTGCGAACCGCATGCTCGGGGAGCGTCTCACCACCATGAAGACCCTCGGAATGCTGGTGGCGCTGGCGGGGATCCTCCTCATCAGCCTGGGGGACGGCTGGACCTTCTCGCGCGAGTTCCTGACGGGCGATTTCCTGACCTTCTGCGGTGTCTGCGCCTTCGCCTACTACACCGTGGCGGGGCGGACCCTGGTGCCGCGCTTCGGGGCGCTGCGCGCTTCCGCTCTTGCTTTCCTGATCGGCGGGGCCGCCATGCTCCCCTTCGTCGCCCCCGCCGCGCTGCGTCAGGACTGGAGCGGCGTGACACGCAGCGGCTGGACGGGCCTCGCCTACGTCGTCCTGATCGGCACGGTCGCCTGCTACTTCCTCTATTACTGGGCGCTCGGGCGGATCGAGTCGGGCAAGGTGGCGGCCTTCATGTACCTGCAGCCGGTGGTTGCCGGGGTCACCTCGTATCTTCTCCTTGGGGAGACGCTGCGGGGGCATTTCCTCCTGGGAGGAGCCGCCATCCTTTCGGGCGTCTGGCTTGCCGAGCGCGGCTGACCGATTCCTTCAATCGGGTTGTACAGCGTCGTTCCCCTTGGATATCATGGCCCCCCTTTTTGGGGGACTCATTCCCGATGCGTCGTCTCTTCCCCGCGGCCGGATTGGTCCTCTTCGCAATCGCTCTGTACGCCTGCGGGGGCCACGAGGAGCCCATGCGCACCGCGAGCCTGATCCTGACGCGCGGAAAGATCCACACGCTCGATCCGGCGCTGCCGGAGGCGACGGCCATCGCGCTGGCCGGCGATCGCATCCTGAAGGTGGGATCCGACAAGGAGATCGCGGCGCTGGTGGGACCCGGGACCCGCAAGATCGACCTGCAAGGGAAGACGGTCATCCCGGGGCTGATCGACGCCCATCTGCACCTGGCCGGGATCGGCGAATGGCTCGAGAACCTCGACCTGAAGGGGCTGCCCACGCCCGTCGAAGCGGTCAAGCTCGTGGAGGAAGCAGCGGCCAAGACCGCCCCCGGCGGCTGGATCCTCGGCAGAGGCTGGGATCAGAATCTGTGGCCCGTCCCCGAGTTCCCGACGGCGGCGATGCTGGATGCCGTCTCGGGAGACCATCCCGTCTCCTTGAAGCGGGTGGACGGCCACGCCTTATGGGCCAACTCCAAGGCGCTGGAGGCGGCCGGGATCACCCGCACCACTCCCAATCCGCCCGGAGGGAGAATCCTCCACGACGAGAAGACCGCACAGCCCAGCGGCATCCTGCTGGACGATGCGATGAATCTGGTGGAGCGGAAGATCCCTCCCACGACTCCCGAGACCGTCCAGCGCCGCATCGTGACGGCGGGACGCCAGCTGCTCGCGACGGGGATCACCTCGGTGCACGACGCCGGCATCGAGCCCGCGGACATCGACCTCTACATGAAGATGGTCGAGGAGGGCTCTCTGCCGGTCCGCGTCTACGCCATG
This sequence comes from Candidatus Polarisedimenticolia bacterium, assembly GCA_035764505.1. NCBI lineage: Bacteria > Pseudomonadati > Acidobacteriota > Candidatus Polarisedimenticolia > Candidatus Polarisedimenticolia bacterium. Next base: position 25,605 of record DASTZC010000193.1, on the reverse strand, counting down.
CTGGGGGGATCGAACCGGAAGCTGACGAACTACTTCGCGCGCGAGCCGCTGATCGGCTACGGGGATCGGCGCTTCACCTTCCGGGCCATCAAGGTGGGAGTCGATGGGGCGCTGGGCTCGCGCGGCGCGGCGCTGCTGGAGCCTTACAGCGACGACCCGAAGAACAGCGGGATCCTCACCATGCCGGGCGAGCAGCTCGAGCAGCTGACGCGTGAAGCGCTGCAGAAAGGCTTCCAGATGTGCGTGCATGCCATCGGCGATCGCGGGAACCGGACGGCGCTGGATCGGCTGGAGGCCGCCCTGAAGGCCGTTCCCACGAAAGACGCGCGCCTGCGCATCGAGCATGCGCAGATCCTCTCCCCCACCGACCTGCCGCGCTTCGCCCAAATCGGCATCCTCGCTTCCATGCAGCCGACGCACGCCACCTCCGACATGCCCTGGGTTCCCGCCCGCCTCGGCCCGGATCGCCTCGCCGGCGCCTACGCCTGGAAATCGATCCTCGATTCCGGCGCCCATCTGTCTTTCGGCTCGGATGCCCCGATCGAGAGCTGGAATCCCTTCAAGGGACTGTTCGCGGCGGTGACGCGCGAGGACGAGAGCCTGAACCCGCAAGGAGGCTGGCTTCCGGAGCAGCGGCTCACGCGCGAGGAGGCGCTGCGCGCCTTCACGGTCGGCGCCGCCTACGCGGCCTTCGAGGAAGGCGAGAAGGGGACACTCACCGCCGGGAAGCTGGCCGATCTGGTGGTGCTCGACCGCGACTATTTCCAGGTGCCGGAGGAGGAGATCTTCAAGATCGTTCCGGAAAGAACGATCCTGGGAGGCGTGGAAGTCTACACGCGCGAGCCGGAGAGGCCCTGAGACTTCCCGCCCCGGACCCGCAGCGACCCTGCTCTCGACTGCTTGCTTACCGGGATCCGGACGCGAGCGCGACCAGCGGAACAAGGTTCAACAGGTAATGCGCCAGGATGGGCGCGGTCAAGGATCCCGTTTTCTCGAAGAGCCAGCAGAAGCCCAGCCCGGCCACCGTGGCGAACAGCGACCAGGCGATCGCCGCCCCCCACGGATAATCGGGAGCCAGCAGCCCGAGCTGGGTCGCGTGACGGAACCCGAAAAGCAGCGATGAAACGGCCGCGGCGGCCGCCACCCCCCACCGGCCGCGCAGCGACCGATAGAGGTATCCGCGGAAGAAGATCTCCTCTCCGAATCCCGCCCATAGGAAGATCACCGCAAGGTACCAGAACTGGATCTTCCCCAAGCTAGTCTTCCAATGCGTCGCCGCGGTGCTCAGCATCGCCTGCAGCGCCGCGGAGGTGTCGTAGGCCGGACTCGAAGTCAGCTCCGGCGCAACCCCGGAGGCCTGGAGAAGCTTCGGATAGAGCGCCCCGCTCCAGGCGACGGAGAACAGCTGCAAGCCGATGGCGAGGGCGACGAGGGTGATCCAGGGGCCGGTCTTAAGCTTTTTCACGTGGACGAAAGGAAGGCCGCCGACTCCCATGGGGAGGCAGGTGGTCAGCCAGATGTAGATGAAATAGAAGGGCGCCCAGGGGGCCACGGTGTTCTCGAGAAGCGCCACCCCGAGGAACAGGAGCGTGATGGTGATGGCCGGAGCCGGCGCAACGAGATCCTGGAAGCGCGCCGCGGGTCGGGTAACCGCCGTCATCGGGACGCCCTCTCAGGGGGTGGGATTGGCACTGCGTGCCGGGCTGGAGGTCCCGCGCCCGGCGAGCCGCTTCCTGGCCTCGTCGATTTGCCTTTGCAGCTCCGCGATCTCCCGCCTGCGGCGCTCGATCTCGGGCTGGTATTCCCGCCGGATCTCCTCGCGGGCCGATTCCAGCGCTTCGCGCTCCGTCATCGAGCTGCGGCAAGCGGCAGGCGCCATCCAAGCGGCCAGGGACGCCGCGAGGAGGAGCCGGCTCGGCCTGCTTCCCGCCACCGGCCTCAGCCGCCTCCCGCCGCTTCCGCTTCCCGCAGTCGGCGCAGCTCGCCTTCGAGAGACTCGATGGTGCGGTCCATGGCGTCCAGCGTGCGCTTCATGGCCTGGCGGGTCTCGGCCCGGGCCCGATCGAGGGCCGGCTTGCTCACCTGCACTCCGCGGTACCAGACCTTCTTGCTCTCGCGTCCGATCGTCCGGCCGGCCTGCGCCGCTTCCTGTCCCACCGCCTTGCCCGCCTGCCCGACCGCCTTTCCCATCTTCTTGAAGGAGTCCTTCACCGAGTCGTCGGCCCGCAGATTTCCCGAGCAGACCGCCGCGCCCAGAGCGAGAACCGCCAGGATCGTTCCGACTCTTCTCATCTGGCCTGCCTCCGGCGTAGAATCTTTCAGGGCCGCATCCCCCGCGAGCCCCGCCGATTTTAGCAGAAGGAACCAAGCCATGCGCCGCGCCGATTTCCGGCGGCTGGTCTCCGAGGCCCTCGAAGACCTTCCCGCCGAGTTCATGGAGAAGATGAACAACGTCGAGATCGTCGTGGAGGGAATGCCGACCCTGGATCAGGAGGAGCTGTCCGAAGGGGGCGAGGAGGACGGTCTGCTCATGGGTCTTTACGAAGGCACTCCTCTGACCGAGAGGGGCGCCGATTACAGCTCGCTCCCGGATCGGATTACCCTGTTCCAGGACAACATCGAGGCGGTGTGCGAAAGCGAGGAGGAGATCCGCGATGAGGTCCGGACCACCGTGCTGCACGAGATCGCGCACCATTTCGGAATGGGAGAGGAGCGCCTCGAGGAACTGGATTATTGACACGCCCGCCCCGCGCTCCCTATAATCGTCACATCCCCGAATGTTGACTCAGCGCCCAACCGATGCCCGACCCAGGCGCTGACCCACCGGGACCAGGATGCCTGAAAAACCTGATATCAATCGCGAAGGATTGATCTACGACTGGAACCGCGCCGGGACCGAGCCGGCGCCGCGCGGGCGCGTCCAGCTGGACGACGAGACCCTGCGGGACGGGATCCAGGGACCCTCGGTCGTCGACCCGGGCATCGACGAGAAGCAGGAGCTCCTGCTGCTCATGGACGCGCTCGGAATCGACACCGCCGACATCGGGTTGCCGGGGGCCGGAGCGCGCGCGGTCGAGGACGTCACCGCCCTCAGCAGCTTCATCCGCGACCGCCATCTGAAGCTCAAGCCGAACTGCGCCGCCCGCACCATCCAGCGCGACGTGGAGCCGATCGCCCGCATCTCGCAGAAGGTCGGGATCCCGATCGAGGCCTGCCTGTTCATCGGCTCCTCACCGATCCGCCTCTATTCCGAGGACTGGACGCTCGACACCCTCCTGCGCCACACCGAGGAATCGATCACCTTCGCGGTGAAGGAGGGACTGCCGGTGATGTACGTGACCGAGGACACCACGCGCGCCGATCCCGAGGCGCTGCGGGCCCTCTATTCGACGGCCATCCGCTGCGGCGCGCGCCGCCTCTGCGTCTGCGACACCGTGGGTCACGCCCTTCCGGAGGGAGTGGACCGTCTGGTGCGCCACGTCGTCGGCATCGTCGAGGAAGCGGGAGATGAAGAGGTCGGGGTCGACTGGCACGGACACCGGGATCGCGGCATGGCGGTGGCCAACACCCTCGCCGCCCTGCGTGCCGGCGCGACGCGCGTGCACGGCTGCGCCCTGGGAGTCGGCGAGCGCGCCGGCAACACGCCGATCGATCTTCTCCTGGTCAATCTGAAGCTGCTGGGCTGGATCGATCGCGACCTGACGCGCCTGGGCGATTATTGCGCCGCCGCCGCGCGCGCTCTCAAGGTGACGATCCCGCGCAACTACCCGGTGGTGGGCAGCGACGCGTTCGAGACCGGCACCGGTGTGCACGCGGCCGCGGTCATCAAGGCCTTCCGCAAAGGAGACGAGTGGCTGGCCGACCGGGTCTACTCCGGCGTCCCCGCGGCCGATTTCGGCTTGAAGCAGCGCATCCGGATCGGCCCGATGTCGGGGAAATCCAACGTCACCTGGTGGCTCGAGGAGCACGGGATCCCGGCCAGCCCCGAGACGGTGGAAAGGATCTTCAACGCCGCCAAGCAGTCCAGCCGGCTCCTGGAAGACGATGAGATCCAGGCCCTGGCGGCCGGGGGAGTGAAGCGATGAGCCCGCGCCCACCCCGCCTCGGCGACGTGGTCGACGACTGGTGCTCCCGCTGCCGGCTGCTGATGAACCACGGCGTCGTCGGCCTGGTGCGCGGGGAGATCGGCAAGGTCCGCTGCCTCACCTGCTACTTCGAACATCCCTTCCGGCACGGGCGTGCCGGCAAATCCAACGATAGGAAGAAGCGCGAGATGAAAAAACTGTTCGATCAGGTCCTTCGGAGCAAGGCCCCAGCCGCCGCCGCGGTTGCGGAGAAGCACCGCCCTCCGGTCAGCGGGCGCAAGGTCCGGATTGCCCGCCCCGAGGCGCGTGAAGATCACCCGCACCTGCAGCGCAAGTCGGATCCTCCCGCCGCCACCCTTCCTCCCGCCCCCAAGGACAAGGGAAAGGTGGCCTCCTGGCGCCGCGCCTGGGAAGATCGCCTCAAGAAATAGGAAGGATTTGAAGGAAGGTCAGGCTTCGTCGTCGGCCGAGTCGTTCTCGATCTGATCCCACGACAGAATCCCCTCGTCCACCAGCGACTCGAGGGCCTCCAGGAAATCCTCCGATCCCCGCTCTCCCGGAATCTGGTGAACGGCGTCGGTGACCTCCTGGCAGACCTGCCGGGGCGTCATGTTACGGAAACGCTCCAGCGTTGCGGGGTCGAACTTGACAGGCATGCAGACCTCCTGGCTCGTCCGGGTCGTCCCGGTGCGTCGACATCGCGTCTTTGACGGGAAGGCGCATGGAGCCTAGTCGATCCGCGCGCTCTCGGTCAACCCGGGCCGCTCGTGCGATAATCCTGCGCGACCCTGCGGCGGAGGTTTTTCTTGAGCCAATCCCCGAACGATTCACTCTATTTCCGGCAGCTGCTGGCGGGGCGCGATTTCGCCGTCTCGGACCCGGTGGCGGGCCAGATGGTGAACTTCGTCTACCTGATCGGCGACGCGAAGACCCGCGAATGCCTCCTGGTGGATCCCGCCTGGGACGTGGAGTCGCTGGTCCGGATCGCGCAGGCCGACGACATGAAGGTGATCGGCGCGCTCGGGAGCCACTACCACCCCGATCATCTGGGCGGCGACATGATGGGCTTCTCGGTGGAGGGAGCCCGCAAGCTCCTGGAGCTGGTTCCCGTCAAGATCCATGTGCACGAGAAGGAAATCCCGTGGGTCAAGCGGGTCACCGGACTTTCCGATTCCGATCTCGCAGCGCACGCCGGGAGTGACACGTTGAAGGTGGGATCGATCCCGATCCAGTTCGTCCACACCCCCGGCCACACGCAGGGAAGCACCTGCTTCCTGGTCGGCGGCGATCGCCTGGTGGCCGGCGACACGCTGTTCGTCGGGAGCTGCGGGCGGGTGGACCTGCCGGGGAGCGATCCGGAGGAGATGTATCGCAGCCTGACCCAGCGCCTGTCGAAGCTCCCCGACGACGTCACCCTCTACCCGGGGCACGACTACGGAGACTCCCCCACTTCCACGCTGGGAGAGCAGCGCCGCTCGAACTACGCCATGCGCGTCCCGACGCTGGACCAGTGGCTTTCGATGATGGGCCGCGGCTGAAAGCCGCGGGTCCTAGCGGATTGCCTCGGAAATTGCCTTCGCCTGCAGGAAGAGAAGAAGGTAGTCCCTGCCGCCCGCCTTCGAGTCGGTGCCCGACATATTGAATCCCCCGAAGGGATGGACTCCCACCAGGGCGCCGGTGCACTTCCGGTTGAGATAGAGGTTGCCGACGTGCAGGACGTCTTTAGCCTCCTCCAGTCGGTCGCGATCCTCCGAATAGAGGGAGCCGGTGAGACCATATTCGGAGTCGTTCGCCATCTTCACCCCCTCCTCGTAGCTGGAGGTGGGCAGAATCGCCAGGACGGGGCCGAAGATCTCCTCGCGCGCGATGCGCGCGCCCGGCTTGATGTCGCCGAAGACCGTCGGCTGGATGAAGAACCCCTCCCCGGGCGCCTTCTCCCCTCCGGCCAGGAGCTTCCCTTCCGATTTGCCGACCTCGATGTACTCGAGGATCTTCTTCTGCGCGCCGGCGTTGATCACCGGGCCGACCTGCGTCTCCGATGACTCGGTCGGCCCGACCCTCAGGGTCCGCGTCTTCTCGACCACCCGCCGGACGACCTCGTCGTAGAGGCTGCGGTGGACGATGGCGCGCGAGCAGGCCGAGCACTTCTGCCCCTGGTAGCCGAAAGCGGCCGCCACGATGCCTGAGGCGGCTGATTCGGGATCGGCCGTCTCGTCCACCAGGATGAAATCCTTGCCGCCCATCTCCGCCACGACACGCTTGATCCAGATCTGCCCGGAGCGCGGCTTCGCCGCTTTCTCGTTGATTCCCAGCCCCACCTCCTTCGAGCCGGTGAAGCTGACGAAGCGGACACGCGGGTTTTCCACCAGGAAGTCGCCGATGGTGCCGCCGCTGCCGGTGAGGAAGTTGACCACCCCCGGTGGCAGCCCCGAATCCTCCAGCGCGGTCATGAAGCGGGCAGCGATTGCCGGCGCATCGCTGGAAGGCTTCAGGATAACGGTGTTGCCGGTGACAATCGCAGCGGTCGTCATCCCCGCCATGATGGCCAGCGGGAAGTTCCAGGGCGGCACCGCCAGCCCCACCCCGAGCGGCACGTAACGCAGCTCGTTTTTTTCGCCCGGAATGCGTGTCAGCGGATGATCCGCCGCGTAGCGCAGCGCCTCGCGCCCGTAGAATTCCAGGAAATCGATCGCTTCGGCCGTGTCGCCGTCGGCCTCGGGCCACGACTTCCCGACCTCCAGGACCATCAGCGCCGAGAACTCATGCTTTTGCTCGCGCAGGAGGGCCGCGGTGCGGAACAGCAGCTCGGCCCGGCGTTCCGGAGTCTCGCGTTTCCAGGTGCCGAAGGCCTTCTCGGCAGCCTCCAGAGCCAGCTCCGCCTCACGCACTCCGGCCGACTGGAACTTCCCGATGATCTGCGACGGCTGGGAAGGGTTGATCGAATCGAAGGTCTTGCCGACTTTGACGCTCTTGCCGCCGATTCGCAGCGGATGCTCGCGCCCCAGATCGCCTCGCACCTTCGTCAGGGCGGCCTCGAAGGCTTCGCGGTTTTCCGGTTGGGTGAAATCGGTGAGCGGCTCGTTCCTGAATTCCGCGCGCATGTTCACGGGCTCCTTGGATGGATTCGATGGGCGAGAATTCTAGCATTGCGGCGCGCGGCGCCGCAAAACACGAGGCCGGCTCTATTCGTCGCCCCAGGCGGGGGCCGAGAGTGCCTCGAGGAAGGCGGAGCGGCCGCCCTTGTAGGCCGGCTCGCCGTGTGAGACGAGGACGAGGTCGAAATCGAGGTCGGCCAGGCGGCGCAGCGACTCGCGGAAGCGCGTTCGGTAGGCCCGTTTCCCTTCGGGTGTGTCGGCGGCCCAATGCTTCGGCGGAACCCTCAATCGTCCGCCTCCCACGCCGATGAGGGCGTCGGCGCAGATCAGGGCGCGCCGGGAGGCAATGTGGAAGACGGTCTCTCCCGGGCAGTCCAGTCCTTCGACCCGGTACGCCTTCACGCCGCCCGCCAGCGAAGCTCCCTCGTCGAAGGCCCCCGTCACTTTCCCCTCCAGCAGCGGGATGGCCTCTTCGGGCGCCCACAGCTCGGCGCCGGGACGCTCGCGGTAGCGCTCCAGGAATAATCCGGCATCCCGCTCGTGATAATGATTGCCGAGCAGGATGTTCACTGGCATGCCGACCCGCGCCACGTCCCGGTCGAGGGCTTCCCAGAAACGCCGCCTATCGTCGCCTCCCTCGGGAGGCGCGAGGGGATCGAACAGGATGATGCCCCCTCCTTCCTGCTTCCCCGCCTCAAGGTAGACGCAGCCGACGAACTGGCCCCAGCCGCCGGGGCGGTCCTTCTCCGGCACCCACGCCGGATGCGGCGCGGTCCAGCGCCAGAATCCTTCCTGGATCTTGTGAATTTCCATCATCGCCTCGAGTTTGCCGGGACCCTGGCGAGCCTATCCCGCAGCGCCGGGGCCGTCAAGGAGCGGGAAAATACCGGCCGTTCTTGTGCTAGGCTAGCAGCGAGCGCGCGCCCTCCCCGCGCGGTCCCCAAGAGGGATGGATGATCCAGCCGCCCCCGCTGCTGTGGGAACTGTTCGTCATCTTCGCTCTCTCCATCGCCGTCGTCTTCGTCTTCCAGAAATTGCGCCTCCCCGTCCTGGTCGGATTCCTGGCCACCGGCGTGATCTTTGGCCCGCACGGCGTCGGCCTGATCCGGCGCAGCGAGGATGTGGAGACGCTGGCGGAGATCGGCGTCATCCTGCTGCTGTTCACCATCGGCATCGAGTTCTCCATCTCGCGCCTGGCGCGCATGCGACGCGAGGTGCTCCTCGGCGGACCGCTCCAGGTGTTCGGCACGGCGCTGGTGGCGATCCTGGCCGCCCTCCCGTTCGGCGTCCCCTGGACCGAGTCGATCGTCGTCGGCTTCCTGCTCGCCTTCTCCAGTACCGCCATCGTCCTGCGGGTCTTCGCCGAGCGCGGCGAGCTGGTCACGCCGCCGGCCCGTGTCTCTTTGGGGCTGCTCGTCTTCCAGGACCTCTGTGTGGTGCCGGTCATCCTCTTGATTCCGCTGCTCTCCGACTGGGGCCGGCAGACACCGCTCAAGCTCCTGCAGGTCATGGGCGTCTCGCTCCTCGCGGTCGGCGCCATCTTGCTGCTGGCCCGCTTCGCCATTCCGCCTTTCCTGCGGCTGGTGGTCGGGACGCGCAGCCGCGAAGTCTTCCTGATCTCGGTCATTCTGGTGGTCCTGGGGACCGCCTTCGCCAGCTCGCTGGCCGGGCTTTCGCTGGCGCTCGGGGCCTTCATCGCGGGGCTGGTGGTCTCTGAGTCGGAGTACGGCATCCAGGTCCTCTCCGACATCCTCCCCTTCCGCGACTCGCTGAACTGCCTCTTCTTCGTCTCCATCGGCATGCTCATGGACGTGCGCTTCGTCGCCCAGAATGCCTGGGGTCTGGCGCTGCTGCTCCTGCTGGTCATCGGAGTGAAGTTCCTGATCGTCACGCCGGTCGTCGGCTTTCTCGGCTATCCGATCCGGGTGGCGACGCAGACCGGCGTGTCGCTCGCGCAGGTGGGAGAGTTCTCCTTCGTCCTGGCACTGTCGGCGCGCGAGTTCAGCCTCCTGTCCGACGGTGTGTACAAGACCTTCCTCGCCGTGAGCGTCCTGTCGATGATCATCGCGCCGTTCCTGATGCGGCTCTCGGGAACGGTGGGGCGGAGCCTGGAAGGTCTCCCCAATCTGAAGCGCTACTTTCCCGGGCGGACCGGCGACGCACCGGCCGGCGAGATCTACTCGGCCGAGGCGCGGCCCGTCCTGATCGTCGGCTTCGGACTGAACGGCCGGAACCTGGCGCGGGTGTTGCGGCGGATGGAAATCCCTTACCGAGTCCTGGAGCTGAATGCCGAGAAGGTTCGTGCCTCGGCGCGCGAAGGAGAGCCGATCGTCTACGGCGATTCGACCAGCCGCGAGATCCTGTCGAAGATCGGGATCCGCTCGGCTCGCTCCATGGTGGTGGCGATCTCCGATCCGGCCGCCACGCAGCGCACCGTGCAGCTGGCGCGCGGGCTGGCGCCCAATCTGCCGATTCTGGTACGCACGCGCTACGTCACCGAGATCGACGAGCTCTACAAGCTGGGAGCGGACGAGGTGATCCCGGAGGAGCTCGAGGCTTCGGTGGAAGTCTGCAACCGGCTGCTGCGGCGCGTCGGCATCCCCGGGAACGTGATCGGCAAGGAGCTGCGCGGCATCCGGGAGGAGCGCTACGGCATGTTCCGCGACCAGACGCCGAGCATCGCGAAGATATCGGACCTGCCGGAAGGGATTCTCGAATCCAACGTCGAGACGCACACGCTGCTGCCGGGCGCCTGGGCCCTGGGCCACAGCCTGCGGGATCTCGATCTACGCGCCGCCACCGGAGCTTCGGTGATCGCGGTGATGCAGGAGCGCGAAGTCTTCGCCAATCCCGACCCCGACACCCCCCTGAGCGAGAAGGACACCGTCATCCTTCTCGGGAACCAGGATCAACTCGCCCTCGCCTGCCATCTCCTGGACCTGGGCCCCGAGGGATCTCCGGTGCGGCAAGCGGCCCCCGCCGGGGGTTGAGGCACTACGCCGCGACCACGGCCGCGTCCCCCTCCGCCAGGACCCTCAGATACCAGCCGAGCAACACGAGGATCGGAACGTCGCCGTCCCGCTCATCGGCCAGCTCGACGGTGGCGCAGCCATGGAGGAATCCTTCCAGACGGAAGCGGACCTTTTCGTTCCCGGCATGGTCGAGGAAAACCCAACGGCAGCCCCAGAAGCTGAGACGCTTCCATTGATAACGCCGGCCGTCCTCCAGCTCCAGAAGCCCGTCGCCGCTCCAGCCATACCGGAAAATCCCTGCAGCCGCTTCGGTTCCGGGCCTTCTCAGCGTCACCATCGCCTTCAGGAGTCCATGACGACGGAAGCTCCAGACCGACCCGAGGATTTCGCCTCGAGCCTGGCTGCCGAGCACGCTTTGCCACTCGAGGCTTCCGAAGCGCTGGTCTTCCCTGCACAGCTCGAATCTGCGGCTGAAAATGCCGAGCTTCTTCCACTTCATTCCTGCCTGCGGAAGTTCGGGCTGCGGTCTCATGGTCATGCTCCCCAAATGCCGTCCGTCGACGGCTGCTGCGTCAAATTCAGACTTTCTCTTGTGTACGCAAGACGTTATGAGAGGGTTCACGGGTTTGTGTGACAGGGGGGTGACACTCGGCTTCCGACAGCCGGGTTCCCGGCTTGGTGCTGCTCAATACCCGCGGTAGGTCGCCTTTTTTGCGCCGCTCGATTCCCCTGAGCGTATATTCTCCACAGGCTATGCAGAACGCTCGTCGGGGCATTCCGCAGAAAACGCTCGAGTTCACGTAAAGGAATTTGGGATGAATCACCACCCGTCCCTCGGGCTCGTCCACCTTTCGATTCGACCCCTCTTGATTGCAGGCTTCCTCTTATTGCCCGGGACGGGCGTCCTCAGCGGCGCCCCTCTGTTCCCCGACCCTGTCTTTCCTGTCGGGCTGGGTCCGGCAAGCGTGGCGACGGCCGATTTCAACGGCGACGGCAAAAGCGACCTCGTGACCGCCAACTCGGTCTCCAACGATCTCTCGATTCTGTTGGGCCGCGGGGATGGCGAGTTCGAGCCTGAGCGACGGATCGCCATCGACCTGTTCGGCCATCCCACTTACGCCGCCGCGGCTGATCTGAACGCCGACGGCAAGACGGATCTCGTCGTGACCTACAATCCCAATGCTCTCCTGGTTTTCCTCGGCGCGGGGAATGGAAGCTTCGTCCTGGACAACACCTACGCGGTCACCGAAATCTCTCCCAGCTTCGTGACGGTGGCCGATCTGAACCTCGACGGGGTTCCGGATCTGGCGGTCGCCAGCGCCACCCCGTCCGTCGCGGTGTTTCTCGGCCAGGGAGACGGGACCTTTCAGCCCGAGACCCTTTTCCCCGCGGGAGCAGACGCCTATTCACTTGCCGTCGCCGACTTCAACGTCGACGGCTCTCCCGACATCCTGATCGCCGCGATTGGCAGCGGGGCAGCCGTGCTGTTCGGCAACGGCCACGGCCAGTTCGACCCTCCGGTCTTGCCGGGCGAGGGAACGGGGTTGCTGGTGGAGCCGTCAGGGGGAACCTCCGTCCTCTCCCAGGATTTCAACCGTGACGGAAAGCCCGATCTGGTGACAAGCGACCCTCGCAGGCAGCTGGTATCCGAGCTCCTGGGAGACGGGGAGGGCGGCATTCTGCAACAAGTCGTCATCAGCATCGAGACGGGGTTCGCCGCGTCCCCTTGGCTGGAAGCATCCGATTTCAATGGCGATGGCCTGACGGATCTCGTGACCTCGGTGGGCGTGCTGTTCAGTCACGGCGATGGGACCTTCGATCCGCTCGTACCTTTCACACCGATTACCGGGCCCCTGGATATCCAGCGGTCCTACTACCCGCACCTGGGTGGAGGAGCCGTCGCCGACTTCAACGGCGATGGATCTCTCGATTTGGCGGGTACCGACAAACCAGGCGGCGACGTCGTGATGCTCCTGCTCAGCGACCGTCTTGCACACCCGGGCCCCCGCGCCTACGTAACGGAAAACCGTGCTGACTCCATCCTTGCCGGCGATGATTTCAACGGTGATGGCTTGACCGACCTGGCCAGCGCCGACACGAGGGCAGCGTCCATCGCCATCCTTCCAGGAAGAGTGGACGGCACCTTCGATCCTGAATACGAGATTCCCTCCGAGCTGGGAATCGCGAGTCTCGTCTCGGGCGACTTCGACGGCGATGGCAAGACCGACCTTGCCTACTCCACTCCTCCCGGCACATCCGTGTTCATGGCCCGAGGCCTGGGCGACGGAAACTTCGCGCCGCGAGTGGAAACCATGATCAGCTTCGCTCCCGATACTCTGGTGACCGGCAATTTCAGCGCGGATGGCAGGACCGACCTGATCGCGTTTCGGACCCATGCCGGCCAGATGCTGGTCCTGCTCGGGGATTCGGACGGGACCTTCGATGTGAGCGACGTCATCCGCCCGTTGAATCCCTCGGCCGCCGCCGTCGGCGATTTCGATGCCGACGGACGGCAGGATATCGCGGTGGCCTACCCGGACAGCCGGAGCGTCACCATCTTCCCGGGACTCGGCGACGGCACCTTTGCAACCGGCGGTTCCTTTGTTGCCGGCTCTCACCTGACCTCTTTGACGATCGCCGATTTCAACGAGGACAGCTTGCCGGACCTGGCCGCAGGTCATGCCAGCGGGCCGATAATCTGTCCCGCGGTACTGCTTCCATGCGTCGACGGCCAGGGGACAGTCTCAATCCTGCTCGGAATGGGTGACGGAACGTTCGGGGCGGAATCCCGCCATGACCTGAATTCCAGCATCCTGAGAACGGCTGATTTCGACCAGGACGGGCACCGAGACCTGCTTGGCGACGCATCGACAATCCTGTTCGGGACCGGCGACGGGACCTTCGACGGCCTCAGGCAGTTTGCCCGTCTGGCCTCAAACCCCGGAGGGGTCATCATCGATGACTTCAACCGGGATGGTTGGCCAGACGTCGCCTTCGCGCGCGGTGACATCATCGTCGACCTCAGCCTCGGAGCCGGGGCCGGCGGATCGCTCGCTGCACACGCCGGCGAGGACATGGATATCGAGTGCGCGGGTCCCGACGGGGCGGAGGTGATGCTCGATGGATCGACGTCCAGCGGAAGCATCTCCACTTTCGAATGGTTCGAGGATTTCGGGCAGCCTGGCCAGAGGCTTCTCGGCACGGGCGTGACGCTTCACGCGACCCTGGGGCTCGGCGCTCACCACATCACACTGCGCGTGGCCGATCCCGCGGGGACCCATGCCACCGACGAGATCATCGTGACGGTCGCCGACACCGTGGCCCCGACGCTCACCGTCGACCTCACACCGCATCTGCTGTGGCCCGCCAACAACAAGATGGTGGACGTGATCGCCCGTGTCCAGGCGACCGACGCATGCGGGGGAAGAGTCGAGGTGAAGCTGGCTTCGATTCAAAGCGGTGGGCCCGCCTCCCGAGCCAACCGATCGTCCACGAGCAACGTGAGCGGCGCCGAGCTGGGGACTGCCGATTTCGCCTTCCAGCTGCGCGCGGTGAAGTCATCTTCCAAGCAGGGCGCCGCCTATCTCGTGACCTACACCTCGACCGACGCCGCCGGCAACCAGTCGAGCGCCACCGGAACAGTTATCGTTCCTCACGATCATCGGGACATTCCAAGGACTGCCTCCGGACCGTCCTCTCCCTGATCGTAGAAAGAAGTGTCAGCGAAGCAGGAGGCTCGCCGGCCGAACGGTTACCGACTGCCGTTCAGCCGCCGGCCGTCTTCTGGCCGGTCGGCTGTAAGGGCAGTTATTTCTGATTCGCGACACTAATAGCCTGCTTTCTTGTCGACCTCGTGGAGGAGCGTCTCGCCTTTGAGGTAGCGGCCGAGGTTGACGATGAACAGGGATGTGGCCCTATCGAGGTAGTTGGGATGGAGCCCGCCGATGTGCGGCGTCAGGACCACGTTGGGCATGCGGTAAAGAGGTGAATCGGCCGGCAGCGGCTCCTGCTCGAAGACGTCCAGCCCCGCGCCGGCCAGGCGTCCCGATTGCAGGGCTTCGATCAGCGCCGCCTCCCGGACGAGCCCGCCCCGCGCGATATTCACCAGGACCGCCGTGGGCTTCATCGCCGCCAGCCTCTTCTCGTCCAGGATCCCGCGCGTTTCGGAAGTGAGCGGGAGGGTTACGGCCAGATAATCGGCCGAGGCCAGGAACGCCTCCATCTCCCTGGGAGAGAAGACCCGATCGGCAAGCGGCTCCTCCTCGACCCGGTGCCGCTTCAAGGCGTGCACCCGCATCCCGAAGGCCCGGCCGCGGCGCGCCAGCTCCCTGCCGATGCTCCCGAACCCTAGAATGCCCAGTGTCTTCCCGTCCAGCTCCACCGGCATCGGATCGGCGTCGAAGAAGTGCGTCCGGATCCACTTCGTGCTCCCGTCTCGGATTGCCACCGCCAGGCCGCGCGAGAAGGCCAGGACCATCCCGAAGGCATGATCCGCCAGCGCCGCCGAGGAGATGCCGCGCGAGCAGGTGATCCGTATCCGAGATTCGACCAGGGCCCGGTAGAGAGAATCCTCCACACCGGCCGAGGGGATGTGAATCCACTTCAAGCAGCGCGCCAGGGGAAAGTGCTTCTCGGGGAGGGACCAGCCGTAGAGGATCTCCGCCTCGGGCAGGTGCCGCAGCGATTCCTCCTTGTCGCGCGCCGCGACCACGTCGAGCTCGGGGAAGCGCTCGCTCAGCAGTTTCGGGTATTTGGGATCCAGGTCCCAGATCTTATGGGGGGAGACCAGGAAAATCAGCACCTTCTTGGACATCGGGGCATCCTATCAGATGCCGGGACGACCCTTTGGCGTTACCCCGCCCCGAAATCCGGTTGAGGCGCTGCCCCCGGCATCGGCGTGTCTCCAAAGCCCTTGTTCGCCAAGGAATTCCCCGGATTCGGGGGAATCCAGGGCTCTTCCCGGCGGTTTGACTCTCTTCGAAACCGGGTGCTATAAGACGCGGATGCCGCAGGAATTCATCGTCATCAAGGGTGCTTCCGAGCACAACCTGAAGCACATCGACCTGACCCTTCCCCGGAACCGGCTCATCGTGGTCACGGGCCTGTCCGGGTCGGGCAAATCGTCCCTCGCCTTCGACACGATCTACGCCGAAGGGCAGCGGCGCTACGTCGAGTCGCTCTCCGCCTACGCCCGCCAGTTCCTGGAACAGATGGAGAAGCCCGAGGTCGAGCTGATCGAGGGGCTCTCTCCCGCCATCTCCATCGAGCAGAAGACCACCAGCCGCAACCCGCGCTCGACCGTTGGGACGGTCACCGAGATCTACGACTACCTGCGCCTGCTGTTTGCGCGCGTCGGCGTACCCCACTGCCATCGCTGCGGCCGGGCCATCTCCTTCCAGACGGTACAGCAGATCGTCGACCAGGTGCTGGCGATGCCGGCCGGCACGCGCCTGATGGTCCTCTCACCCATCGTCCGGGGACGCAAGGGGGAATACAAGAAAGACCTCCAGGCGATGATGAGCAAGGGTTTCGTCCGGGCGCGCATCGACGGCAAGGTGGTGGAGCTGTCCGACGACATCGATCTGGACAAGAAGCGCAAGCACAGCATCGAGGTGGTCGTCGACCGCCTCGTCCTGAAGGAAGAGATCAAGACGCGGCTGACCGATTCGATGGAGACGGCCCTGCAGCTCGCCGAGGGGCTGGCGATGGTCAACCTGCCCGACGCGGGCAAGGACCTGCTCTTCTCGGAGAAGCTGGCCTGCACCCATTGCGGCATCTCGGTCCCCGACCTGGCGCCGCGCGCCTTTTCCTTCAACTCACCCTATGGCGCCTGCCCCGAATGCGACGGACTCGGCGCGCGCATGGAGATCGATCCCGGCAAGATCATCCCCGACCCCGCGAAGTCGATCCTGGAAGGATGCGTCGAGTGGACCTTCGGCTTTTCCACCTCGATGCTCAAGATGGCGGCGACCGCGCTGTCGAAGATCCACAAGTTCAACCCGCGCTCACCCTGGCAGGAGCTTCCGAAGAAAATCCAGGACCTGCTGCTCCATGGGACCGGCAGCAAGGAGCTCGACTTCGAATACGTCGAGAACCGCAACCGCTACTACTTCCGGCGCGCCTATGAAGGGATCGTCCCGAACCTGATGCGGCGCTACCGGGAGACCTCCTCGCCCGGCATCCGCGAGGCGATCGAGGCCTACATGTCGATGCACCCCTGCACCGTCTGCGGCGGCAAGCGGCTGAAGCCGGAGAGCCTGGCGGTGAAGCTGTCGGGGAAGAGCATCACCGATTACACGTCGCTGACGATCCAGAAGGCCCTCGAGGCCTTCGCGACGCTTCCCTTGAACGAGAAGGAGCGCTTCATCGCGCACCGCGTCCTGAAGGAGATCCGCGAGCGGCTCGGCTTCCTGGAGAATGTCGGCCTTGGCTACTTGACGCTCGATCGGACCGCGGCGACGCTCTCGGGCGGCGAAGGCCAGCGGATCCGGCTGGCGACGCAGATCGGCTCTCGCCTGACGGGAGTGCTCTACGTGCTGGACGAGCCCTCCATCGGGCTGCACCAGCGCGACAACCGCAAGCTGCTGGACACCCTGTGCTCGATGCGCGATCTGGGGAACACCGTCATCGTCGTGGAGCACGACGAGGAGACGATCCGCTCGGCCGACCATGTGGTCGATCTGGGTCCGGGCGCGGGGGCCGACGGCGGACGGGTGGTAGCCCAGGGGACTCCCGCCGAAATCGAGAAATCCCCCGACTCCCTCACCGGCAAGTACCTTTCGGGCCGGCTGCGCATCGAGATTCCGTCGCGCCGCCGCATCTCCGACGGCCGCGCCATCGTCATCGAGGGGGCGGAGGAGAACAATCTGAAGCGAATCGATGTGCGCTTCCCGCTCGGGATGCTCACCGCCGTGACCGGCGTCTCCGGCTCGGGCAAGAGCACGCTGGTCAACGAGGTCCTCTACAAAGCGCTGTCGAAGAAGCTCTACAAGACGCTGGACCGGCCGGGAAAACACCGGCGGCTGCTGGGCGCCGAGCAGATCGACAAGGTGATCGACATCGATCAATCCCCCATCGGCCGGACACCGCGCTCGAACCCGGCCACCTACACCGGTCTGTTCACGCCGATCCGCGAGATGTTCTCCAACGTCCCGGAGTCGCGCGCCCGCGGCTATCTTCCCGGCCGCTACTCGTTCAACGTCAAGGGAGGGCGCTGCGAGGCGTGCGAGGGGGACGGCATCATCAAGATCGAGATGCACTTCCTGCCCGACCTCTACGTGACCTGCGAGGAATGCAAAGGACACCGCTACAACCGCGAGACCCTGGAGATCCGCTACAAGGGGAAGACCATCGCCGAGGTCCTGGAGATGTCGGTGACCGAAGCGCTGGAGTTCTACAAGCCGGTGACTTCCATCGCCTCCAAGCTGGAGACGCTTGCGGCGGTCGGTCTGGGCTATATCAAGCTGGGGCAGTCGGCCACGACGCTTTCGGGCGGCGAAGCGCAGCGCATCAAGCTCTCCAAAGAGCTGTCGCGCCGCAGCACCGGGCGCACGTTCTACGTCCTGGACGAGCCGACCACCGGTTTGCACTTCGAGGACATCAAGAAGCTGCTGGGCGTCTTGAACTCGCTGGTGGAAGGGGGCAACACCGTCGTGGTGATCGAGCACAACCTCGACGTGATCAAGACCGCCGATCACATCATCGACCTGGGCCCCGAAGGCGGCGACGGCGGTGGCGAGGTGATTGCCGAAGGCACTCCCGAGCAAATCTCCCGCGTCGATCGCTCTGCCACCGGCCGCTTCATCGGCCGTCTCCTCGCCCGCAACGGCCGCAAGGCCTCCTCCCGCCGCGTTTCCGAAGCCAACCCCGTCGAAACCCTCCGCTGACATCCTCTTCCCATTCCCGAGATCCGCTATCTGGGGTTGTGAAGACAATCCGTCGTGTATAGTTTGTAATCCCCGTTCAGGAGAGAAGTTATGACGCGTTCGCGCGAAGAGGAGCAACGTCACCGTGAAATGGAAGCGGCAAGCCGCGGCATGGACGAGCTTGCCGAAAAGCTCGGAGCTGGGATCCGGTGAAGGTAATCCGTGTCTTTCGAGACGCTCGTGCCGTGGGCGTTCGCGAGCCGAGGAATCGTTTTGCACCTCGAAAGAAGCAGCAGTGAATCAGACAATCTCCTCAACATGAACTGGCAAGGCCCAGTTACTGTTGTTCCATCTGCTGCTAGCCGCAGGTAGCAGTCCTTCATCTCTACAAATGGATATTCATCTCAAGGCGAGACAGTTCGAGTACCTTCGAAGCCTGGCAACCCTGTTTCCTGACACACTCGTGCGAGCTCTGGAAGAGGCTCGGAAGGTCACCCCGGGCACGTATTGCCTTTTCATTCCGCGCGAGATGGCCAAAGAGTTTGGTGATTCACTCACCTATTACCAGGCAAGAGTTGGATTCGATTCAGAATACAAGCTGACCGACGAAGGGAGGATGCTGGAGGACCTGATCGATCGTTTCAGAATCTAGGCAGTGAGGCGGTTCGCGCGGCGGACCCAGACGTAGACCGGGAGGCCGGCGATGAGGAGGAGGAATCCCCAGTAGACCGTTTCCTGGCCGGCGCCGGCGATGGCCCAGAAGGAGTAGAGGAAGGCCAGAAGCGCGATGGCGGTCGGGGCTGACTTCCGCAGTCCTCCTTCGACACCTTCTCGCCGGAGGATGACCCATTCGGCCGCTGCTGAAAAGAGATACGGCACCAGACAGGTCAGCGTCGCCAGCAGGATCGAGAAGGTAAACAGCTCGACGAGCTTGCGCGTGTAGTTGGCTGCGACCAGAAACGTGATCAGCAGGCTGGAGATGACCAGCCCCGCGACCGGAGTTCCCCGCTTCGATACCCGCCCGAAGATCGCCGGAAACAGTCCGTCGGCCGCCATGGCGAGGGGAATCTGGCCCTGCATCAGAATCCAGCCGTTGAGCGCCCCGAAGCAGGAGATCGCCGCGCCGATGCCGACGGCGTAGCCGGCCCAGCTCCCGGCCAGCAGCGTGGCAGCCTCCGCCAGCGGCGCTGTCGACGAGGCCAGCTGCGACGGCGCGATCAACCCCATCACGGCGACCGTGCTCGCGATGTAAAGGATGGCCGTCAGCGAGGTTCCCAGGATCGTCGCCCGGGGAATCGTCCGCCGCGCGTCGCGCACCTCGTTCGCCGGAATGGTCGCCGATTCCAGGCCGAGAAAAGCCCACAGCGTCAGAGAGACGGTGGCGGTCGCGGCTGCAAAGGTTCCCTTGCCGCTCGGATTGAAAGGCACGAAATGCGACGGGTCGAAGCGCAGCCAGCCGAAGATCGCGAGCGCCGCCAGGGGCAGGATCTTGAGAACGGTCGTCACCAGCTGCACCGCGCCGCCGGCGCGGACTCCGACGGCGTTGATCCCGGTGAGCGCCCAGACCGTGCCGAGGGCCGCCACGGCCGAGAGCGCCGGGCTCGTGGCCAGCGACGGGAAGAAGACGGTCAGATAGCTGATGAAAGCCACCGCCACGGCGGCGTTGGTCGCGAGGATCGAGATCCAGTAGCCCCACGCCGTCAGGAAACCCGCCAGATCTCCGAAGGCCTGGCGCGTGTAGGCGTACGGACCGCCGGCGCGCGGGTCGCGCCGGCTCAGGCTGCGATAGACCTGCGCCAGGCAGAGGGAGCCGGCCGCCGTAATCAGCCAGCCGACGATGCTGATGCCGCCGTAGGGCGCCAGCGACGCGGGGAGCAGGAAGATCCCCGAGCCGATCATGTTGCCGGCGACCAGGGCGACGCAGGTCCACAGCCCCAGCGCCCGGCCTGAAGCCGCCGAAGGCTGCGTCAGGGCTCCGCCCAGACGGATGGCCGGCGAGACGGTCCCCGGCTCGGGAATCCCCGCGGAGCCCGGCGTGGGGCGGTCGCTCAAGAGGCTCGGCTTTCGGTGATCTGCGACAGCAGATCCTTCTTCCCGGGAATCCGCTCGAGGCGGGGATACTTCGCGCCGTCCTTGTAATCGACACGGTAGGACTTGATGGCCTCGCCGTTTTCGACCACCAGATCTATCGGATGGTCCGACCCGGAGCTCTCAGCGACCGCCTCGCGAATCCGGTCCTTCGAATAGCGCATGCCGTTCACCGCGATGATCTTCATGCCGGGTCCCAGCCCCGCCTTGTAGGCGGGCTTGCTCATGATCATGTCCTTGATCGTCCCGTCCTCGCGGATCACCAGGCCGAGCGACGCGGTGAGGTCGACCTCTTTGCGCGACGCGTCGTAGTCCTTCTGCACCTCCGAAGGCTCCTTGGCGTAAATCAGCCGCCAGCCGCTGCGCGTCAGGCCCTCCAGCGGCGGGTAGGGGGAGGTCGATTCGACCCGTTGTCTCAGGAAGCTGCTCCAGTCGTACGGCATCACTTCGTCCAGCGTGGCGACCAGATCCTCGAAGGTGTAGGGGCGGACCTGGGGAGCGCCGCTCGCGCCCCCATGGAACAGTCGGCAGAAATCGGTGAGCGATTTCTTCCCGCCGGTCTTCTCGCGGATGAGGGTGTCGGCGTCGAGCCAGATGAGGACCGACTCGTCGTAGAAATCGGTGCCGCGGCGCCAGGACTCCCAGTCGTCGCGCGCCTCGAACAGCAGCTGCGCCGACAGCGCCGTGTCCTCCAGCGGGCGCCAGGCCCGACCCGTCTGGTTGGCGGCCCACTCGGCGATCAGCGCCAGCTTGTCGCGGAAGTCCTCCTGGGTCCACAGGCCGCTGCGGGCCGTCAGGATCTGCCCGAGATACTGCGTCAGCCCCTCGTAGACCCACAGCATCGAGGTGTCGAGCGGTCCCTGGAAGTCGTCGGTGACCATCGGCTCCGGCCGGCGGTACTTGCCGTTCCAGGAGTGGACGTACTCGTGCGGCAGGAGGGTGGCGCTCGATTTGGTCAGCTCCTCATCCAGCAGCATGCGCTCCTTCGTGCGGTCGTCGCTCGACTCGTGGTGCTCCAGTCCGAAGTGCGCGACGCCGTCGCTCAACGTGAGCAGGAACCGGTAGGAGTTGTAGTGGCGCGCGCCGAACAGCGCCTGCCCCTCCCGGACCAGGCGTCCCCACGACTCGCGTGTCTCGTGCTTCGGCTCCAGGGCTGCTTCGCTGTCGGCGGCCATCTCCACGAAGTGCGGCACGCCGCCCACGACGCCCAGGGGAATCTCCCGCATGTGCACGCCGCACAGCACGGGCGAGTCCACCAAAGTCTCGAGCGTCACCTCTCCGAAGCGCGTGGTGCGGCCGGAATGCGTGGCAATCGGCAGCGCCGTGGCCAGCTTCCACCCTTCCGGCAGCGTCAGGTTTGCCTTGTACTTGAGCTGGGAAATCGAGCTCCCGGCCGGATATAGCAGGACCTGGTTCCAGGCCAGGACCAGGAGATCGTCGGTCGAGGAGGCGGCCGAGCTGAAGCCTTCGACAGACGAGGGGGGCAGGATCGTGTCGAACGCCACCTCGAGCCGGCCGGCTCCGGAGGGCGCTTCGATTTGAAGCGTGTTCACGTCCTCGCTGACGTGCGACCAGCGGACCGGTTTCCCTTGGACAGTGACCTTGATGCCGGTCACGTCCTTGATGGGTCCGGTCGGGCCGTGCTCTCCCGGGATCCACTTGGGGTAGAGCAGCCGGACGTTGGGATCCCCGATGGCCATGGACATCTTGACGTGCAGGATCTTGCGCGGGACTTCCGACGCGTCGACCGACAGCTCGATGGGTCCCGAGGAGGACGCGGCGCCGCGCACTCCCCCCGCTGCGAGAACCATGAGAAGGACCAGGAACGCCGACCTTCTCCCGAGTAACGGATACATCCTCCCCTCCCCTGTAAGCGCGATTCAGCCCTCGACGCCCAAAGCCCGCGAACCGCTCTCTTCTGCCTTGCTGGGAAGCCGATACCCTACCATTGCTCGGGGGGCCGCGTGAAGCCGCCTGGCTCTCACTTCAAAAAACAGATTGAGACGGTTTACTCGCAGCTTCCCGAGAGAGGAACTCGGGGCTTGCTCGCGCTGGGGCTTCCGTACGAGCTTCCCATGCTGTCATGGTAGGCGACCAGGTAGAAGAAGACCTGGCCGGGCAGCGGGATCGTGGAGCCTTCGGGCTCCATGATGCTCGTTCCGGAACCGTGGACCAGGCAGGTCACGGGGCCGAGGTCGATGACCTGGGACCCCTCGCTCAAGTTGGCGGCGTTCCCTCGGATCAGGCTGTAGGATGCGGCGCCGATCACCGTGCTCCAGGAGAGGAGCGTCGAAGGCCCTTGAGGCATCAGCGTCAAGGACAAGGGATCGATCACGCCGCTTTGGTCGTGCGGAACGAAAACGGTGGCGCTGCTCGTCGTCACGTTGCCGGCGGCGTCGATTGCCGAATAAGCCAGGTTGTACGTTCGACCCGCGCCATCCCCGTTCCGCTCGGCCCGGATGGAGACATCCGCATCGGTCGACCCGGGTGAAGCGCCTTGGGTGTCTCCGCTCGTGTTTCCGTCACCGTTGCCCTGCGCGTCGTCAGGCTCGCTGCTCGTCACGGAGTCGAGCTGGACCTGCACCCCGGGGCAGTTGTCCGAGGCGCTCCAGGTCGCATGAGCGTCGATCATCTGGTGGTTCGGCGGCCAGAGGATCGAGGGTAGCGCGCCCACAGTCAAGGTCGGCGCCTCGACATCCCGCACCGTGACCTGGAAGCTGCAGGCACCCCCCGCGGTTCCCGAGACGTCGACCTGGGTATCCCCAACCGGGAAAAACGAGCCCGAGGAGGGGCTCGAATCGACCACACCGCAGGAGCCGCTCACGTCGGGCGCCGGATAGGAGACCTCGCTTCCGCACAGACCGGGTGCATTCGCGGCCGACATGTCATCGGGACAGGCGAGAGCGCAGGGCTGGCTGCAGCAGCGCGTCAACGTCAACAGCACATCGTCGATTCTCCAGATCGCGGCACCGGGTGAGGCAGCAGCGTCGAAGCCGGCCCTCCAGCGAATCTGGATCGTCTGCCCCAAGACGGAGCCAGGTAGCCGCAACCGGGTCGTGATGAATCCGGGCGACGCCTCGGAGCGGGTCCCGCTCCAGCCTTGCCGGCCGGCGAGAGGATTTCCACTCCCCACGGCGATGAGCCGGTTGTATCCCCCCTCGAGAAAGCTTCCCCCGGCCTCCAGAATGTCCATGAACGCGGCCCCGCCGATGCTGATCTCCAGGACCCCGCCGTCGTAGCCCGGCTCGAAGTTGTACTTGTTGCGGAAGCTCAGCTCCGCGAAGGCCCCGCCCGCGGCGACCGGGATGACCGGAGAATCGAGGCGATTGTCGGAAGCGGTCGTCGAGCCGAGCGTGAAGGCGCTGTTCGGAAGAGAGACCGAGTCAAACCCGGTGGCCCACAGCGGCGGCGTGGCTCCAAGGGGGCGCGTCGCGATCCACCCCGCGGGGAGCGCGGGCGCCCCGACGGAGTCGAAACCCTCCGAGAAGACGGTTTCCGCCGACCCGAGAGCGAGATGGAACGACCGCCGGCCGAGATCGACGGCGCCGTCATGAAGCTCGAGCGTCGCGTCGATCGGCCCGCCGCACTCACCCGAAGGCACGAATCGGAAGCTGCGCTCGACGCTCTCTCCGCCCGGAACGAGCGATCCGTAGGATTGCGCCGGGCCCGGGGCGAGGACTCCGCCTCCGGCCAGAAGCGTCGCCGTCAAGTCGGTCGTCGCCTGGTCTCCGACATTGCGCAACGGGAATCCGACGACGATCGTCTCGTCGGGATCGGGGGCGCCGTTTGAGGGAGCGCAGCTCTCCTCCTGCACCGAGGGGGGAGGCGCTCCGGCAATCTGTGCCCCGCAGCAGGTCAGAATCGAAAGCTTCACGTCGTCGATCCTCCATCCGGCGCCGGCCGCAGAGCCGGAAGCGTCGAACGCGGCCCGCCAACGCAGCCTGATGCCGTGTCCGGACGCCGAAGCGGGGAGCTCGACCCTCGTGAGAAAGAACTGTGAGCCAGTGACGGGGGTACCCGTCCAGGCATCGCGCCCCGCGATAGGGCTCGAGAAGCCTGTCGTGATGAACCCGTTGTATCCCCCTTCGAGGAAATGCCCGCCGCTCGCGAGGATGTCGGTGAAGGGCCCGCCGTCGAGGCTAATCTCCAGCACCCCGCCGTCGCGGTTGGCCTGCAGGCTGAAACTGCTCCTGAAGCTCAGCCGTGTCGTCACCGAGGGAATGGTGATCACCGGGGAATCGAGGCGGCTTTCCGAGACGGCGGCGGAGCTCAGGACGCCGGCGCCGTTGGGGGGCGAGACGAAGAAGCTGCTGGTTCTGGTCGTGCTCCAGGGAAGCAGCCCTGTTCCCAAGGTGGAGACGGTCCAGCCCGGCGGCAGAGCGGGCGCTGTCACGTCGTCGAAGCCTTCCCGGAAGATATCTCCGAGAGAGATTGGGAAGGAGACCGTGCCCAGATCTTCGGCTCCGTCCCGCAGCTCGAGCGTCGCGACGATCGATTCCCCGCAGCCGAGCGCCGGATCGACACGGAACGAGAAGGTCCTTCTCACGGCCGGACCGCCGGGAAGAATCGAGCCGTAGGACTGGGCCGGGGCCGTGGAGATCACGCCTCCCGTCGATAGCAGTATGGCGACGAGGTCCGAAGTGGCTCCCGTCCCCAGATTGTCGAGCGCGAAGAGGGCGGAAAGCGTTTCGCCTGGATCGGCTCCGCCGTTCGCGGGAGCGCAGCTTTCGGCCTCGAACGTCGGTATGGCATGCGGCACGATCACGGCGGCGGGCGCGAGGCAGAGGCTGGCGTCCGTCGCCTGGCCTCCCACCACGAGCAGACCCGACAAGGTAGCCGACGCGAGCAAGGGGCGGCTGGCGGTGATCTCGTAGGTTCCCTGAGGGAGCGTCATCGAGAAGCTTCCGGAGGAGGAGGTGCTACGGAAGTAGCCTCCCGGGACCTGGACCGAAGCTTCAGCAATCGGCGTCCCCGTGTCGCAGCGGGTGACGGTCCCCGCGAGAGTCCCCACGGGCGCGGGGGCGCAGCTCGGAAATTTGAAGCTTCCAATCCGGGTGAGCCAGCCGCTCGTCGAGGACTGCTGGCTGGCCAGGGTGTAGTACTCGTTGGTGTACCAGAAAGTGCAATCGTCCGAAGGGTCCACCGCCATGGCGCTGTAGTCGCCCCATCGTCCCGTTGTGACACGTTGCGAGCCGGTCCCGGCCACCAGCACCGCCTCCCCCTGGAACAGACCGTTGGGAGGATCGGTGGCCAGCCGCCCGGCCCATCGGATCGAAGGAAAGATCGAAGTGCTCGAGACGCTGTACCCGACGGCGATATCTCCCTGGCGGTCCTGGGCGGCGCTTCCCATCCAGCGGTTCTCCGAGTCAGGAGAGAAGGTGGCCGCCTCCGTCACCGAGAACGCTCCCGCAGGGAGCGGGCGCCGAAGCTCGTAATAGCGCACGGCCGCCTGGTGGCCCGCCGTGGTGGAGGGATCGACCCCGACGTTCACGGTGTGGTT